>SBFZ01000369.1 GCA_006227095.1 Bacteroidota bacterium
CGCCGGATCCATATGGCTTCTCGGAGATGTGTTCGACTTCTGGTGGGAGTACAGGAAGGTTATCCCGAAAGGATTCACCCGGTTTCTGGGCAGGTTGTCCGCACTGACAGACAGAGGCATCGAAGTCCACATCTTTACCGGCAACCATGACATGTGGATGAAAGGGTACCTTTCAGAGGAGTGTGGTGTAATCATCCACCATGAACCGTATGAGACAACTATCGGCGGGGGTCACTTTTATCTTGCTCATGGCGAAGGCCTTGGCAGCAGGAGTATTGGTGGCAGGCTGCTATTTGGTCTCTTCCGGAACCCACTGGCCCGTTTGCTCTTCTCTGCCATCCACCCGCGCTGGGGAGTCGCCATCGGGCATGCCTGGTCAAAAAGCAGCAGGCTCGCGAAACATGTCTCTCTTCCATTCATGGGAGAGGAAAAGGAAGACCTTATCCGGCATACCAGGAAAGTGGTTGCCGGCGGATCAACAGCCAGGTACTTCATCTATGGCCACAGGCACCTTCCGCTCACATTTGATGAGGATGGACGGAGAATGATTATCCTGGGCGACTGGTTCAGCTGCCGGGAGAGCTACGCTGTCTTTGACGGGGAAAAGCTTGAACTGGTAACGGTTCAGGGGAAAAATGACTCCGTTACCCCCTGAAAAATTTACGGCAATTAATCCTGTGAAGGCAACCTGAATCCCTTCGCCCTTACCCTCACGGTCACCGTGTAGTAGGCAAAATCATCGCTAACCTCGTCGAACCTGTAGGTAAGCCTGCCTCCCGACCTGCGGGCCATCTCAAGGAGTCCCATGTAACCGGTGGATATCTTTGACATATCCTGCCCCATCAGGGCCACCTTCAGCAATTTTTTCAGCCCATCCTCATCATAGCGGTTCACCATGTCAAGTTTCTGGGTGAGGTGGTCAATATCACTCTTCCTGATCAGGTTGCCGGAGGTGATGATAAATGAAGCTGCTGTTTTCCGTATCATGGCCAGAGGAATGCCGTGCTCCTTCTCTGCCTCATAGCCCGGGCTGTGCTGTGCCACGTTCTGCAGGAGCTCAATCAGCGTTGCAAAGACCCGTTTGTGGAGATTCTGTTCCATCTCGGCCTCACGCATGGCTGTTTCGCTGAAATTGAGCAGTTCCTTGCTGATGGCATGTGTAAGAGGACCTGCCCACAGGAAGAAGATACCGCTCGATTTCATCATGCGCTCAAGCTGCATTATCCTTTTTGAGTCAAAGGCACTGTGACCGGCGGCGGGTTCACTCATCCCCTTTCCGCCTGAATCTATTGTCTTGCTGAGTATGAAGTATGAGAACCTGTCATCTATCGGATAAAAATCATAGTCAAGCCTGTTTCCCGTCTTGCGTGCCATCTCCATCAGGCCCAGTCCTGCCCCTCCCTTTCTTCCGATATTGGAATCCTGAAGCATCGTCCTGTACACCTCCCTGATCCTGTCAGGTTCCAGGCTGTTAATCTTTTGCAGGTTACGCCTCAGACCGGGCACCTCGCTCTTTTTGAGTGCGTTTCCGGTACTTACTGTATATCCTTCGGCTGTTTTGCTGTAAACCACGAGTGAGGTTATCTCATTGCTCTTTGTTATGCCATGCCGTGTGATATTCTGAAGGTTTTCAAGAACGAACATGAAGAGGCGCTTGCGGCCCAGCATGTTGAAGTCCGAGAATTCCATCTCCCGCTCCAGCAGGGTGAGCAGGTTGACCGAGTTATCCCCGGTAACCTCACCGCGATATGCGAACATCAGGTGTTCATCTGAAAGCTTTTGCCTTAGTCTGTTTAGAAGTTCCATACTTTCCGACAGGTTGAAGTGATATCTTTCCCCGGAAGCAAATTAAACAAAAAGAAATGTGTTAAGCTACAGTTGGAACAAAATTCATCCTGCCCATCCTTCCCTGTCAAGGTTCCTGTAGTTGATTGCCTCGGAGAGGTGATCAGGACATATCCTTTCAGATCTGTCAAGGTCTGCTATGGTTCGGGCCACTTTAATTATCCGGTCATATGCACGGGCAGAGAGTCCGCGTTTCTCCATGGCGGCCCTGAGCAGTCTTCCGCCGGCCTCGTCGAGGTGGCAGTGCCGCCGTATGAGGGCAGGAGTCATCTGTGCATTTGTGTGTATACCATCACATCCGGTGAAGCGTTTGGTCTGTATCGCCCGCGCATCCACCACACGCTGCCGTATTACAGGCGAGTTCTCTGCCGAAGCCGGAAGCGAAAGCTTTCCATAGTCTGAAGGTACCACCTCGATGTGTATGTCTATACGGTCAAGCAGCGGGCCGGAGATGCGGCTCAGATATCTCTGCACCATCCCCGGGGCACAGGTACACTCCTTTGAAGGGTGATTGTGAAATCCGCACGGACATGGATTCATTGAGGCAATCAGCATCACTGAAGCCGGGAAATTGCAGCTCATCCGTGCCCTGGCAATTGTGATGACCCTGTCTTCCAGCGGCTGGCGGAGAACTTCAAGGACATTTCTCTTAAACTCCGGCAGTTCATCGAGGAACAGGATGCCGTTGTGGGCCAGGCTGATCTCTCCCGGCTGGGGAACGGGGCCTCCCCCGGTAAGTGAGATGTCAGAGGATGTATGGTGAGGACTGCGGAACGGGCGGCGGGTCATCAGTGGCATATGATTCTCGGTCTTGCCGGCAACCGAGTGTATCATTGTTGTCTCAAGGGCTTCCTCCAGGGTAAGGGGAGGAAGGATGCCGGCCAGGCGGCGGGCAAGCATGGTCTTGCCGGAGCCGGGCGGGCCGATCATTATGGCATTATGGTTTCCGGCCACTGCCACCTCCAGTGCACGCTTGACGTTTTCCTGTCCCTTTACATCAGCAAAGTCAGTGTCATACAGGTTTCCTTCACGGCTGAAAAGTTCTTCAAGATCAACCTTCACCGGGGCAAGCACCCGGTCACCATGGAGGTATTCCAGAACCTCGGCAAGACTGTTTACCCCATATATGTCGATACCTTCCACCACTGCTGCCTCAGGAGCGTTGAGGGCCGGCACCATCATCCCCCGGAATCCTTCCTCACGGGCACGCAAGGCCATTGGCAGAACGCCACGAACCGGCCTTAACGCACCGTCAAGCGACAGCTCACCTGTAAGGAGCATTCCGTCAAGCCTGCTGCCTTTGACCATCTCCGATGCCACCATTATGCCAACAGCCAGGGGAAGATCATATGCAGAACCCTCCTTCCGGATGTCTGCAGGGGCCATGTTGATCACCACCTGCCTGCCCGGCCAGTGCAGTCCGGCAGAACGAAGGGCCGACTCTATCCGTTGCTGACTCTCCTTGACCGCGGCATCAGGAAGCCCCACAAGCATATAACGGACTCCGCGGCTTACATCAACCTCAATGGTTACCGGTACAGCATCAATACCGGATACGGCAGCGCTGAAGGTCTTGACCAGCATGACTCACTGTTTATGTTGCACACTAAAGGAGGAAATGCACCATAAATTTATGCAATCGTGCCGGAATATGCAACCGGAATGGAGTCAAAAAGTAAAGGCGTCAACCGGGCTGCTTTATCGGATGTGAAGGTCTGCCTGTCATGCAAACGGGTTCAAGGCGGGGCATTGCCGGGAGAGATGGACGACCGCCGCGCCTCTTCCGGTTAATCGTTGTCAAAGATGAATATCTCCTCAATTGGCACGCCGAAGACAACTGCAATGTCATGAGCCAGCTTGAGTGACGGATTGTACTTGTTCTTCTCAAGGAAGACTATGGTTTCCCTCCGCACATTCACCCTCTTTGCGAGGTCATCCTGTGTCAGATCATGGCGGGCACGGTATTCCCTTATACGGTTATTCATGTCGCAGTCC
>SBFZ01000020.1 GCA_006227095.1 Bacteroidota bacterium
AGCTTGAGGATGCATATGATGAGATCGAGTTGCTTGGCTTTCCAGTGACCCTGACATGGTTTGACATGTTGCAGACGAAGTACAGGGGCGACGTGACGGCAGCTGACATGAAAGCTCATACTGGCCGCAGGGTGAGAATGATCGGCCACCTGGTCACGGTCAAATATATCAAGACAGTTAAACGCGAGTGGATGAACTTCGGGTGTTTCATTGACCATGAGGGGGAGTTCTTTGACACAACCCATTTCCCGCAGTCGCTTGAAGGCTGGCCGTTTCGTGGCAGCGGCACATATCTGATTCAGGGAAAGGTTGTTGATGAATTCGGCTATGCCACTGTTGAGGTAGAGAAAATGGCCAAACTGCCTGTCCGGCCTGACCCGAGATATTGAATCAATTGTCCACCCTCGTTACCCGGGTGATTCCCTTGACTGACTGGATCTTCTTGATAATACCGTAAAGGACGTTGATGTTTGGCACCAGGATCTCAATCCTTCCCTCGAAGAGACCGTTGTTCATGCTGTAGGTAAAGTTCTTGACTGCCACTGTCTTGAATTCAGACAGAATTTCGGTGATACGTGTCACGATTCCCAGGTTTTCAACACCTGTCAGTTTGACCGTGGCAAGAAAACCTCTTGAGGCATCAAGTCGTGTCCATCGTGCCCTGACAATCCTGTATGGAAAGTTTGACATCATGAAATCGGCGTTCGGACATGTTGCGCGGTGAATCTTAATCCCTTCCAGCACTGTGACAAACCCGAAAATCCGGTCTCCGAAGACCGGGTTGCAGCATCTTGCAAGCTTATAATCAAGGCCTTCAACCTTCTCATCTATAACGAGATAATCACCGCCCGCCGTTGTCTCTTCCTGTGTTTGCAGTTCCGGAGTCCTGGCTGGTTCTTCCTCCGTATGTTCTTCAGTCCTGAGAAGCACCTTTTTGATCTGAAGCAGGTCAATCTCACCAATGGCAATACTGAAATAAAGGTCCTGGGATGTCTTGAATCCGTATTCAGTCAGCAGCTTGACTACGGTAGCATCACCGTATGGTATCTTCCAGTTCTTGAGCCTCCGGGTAAGCATCTCCTTTCCGTCGGCAGCCAGTTTGAACTTTTCCTCATTCAGGGCCTGTTTTATCTTGGCCCGTGCCTTGTTGGTGATGACATAGGAAAGCCAGTCGCGTTTGGGTGTCTGCTTTGAGGAGGTGATGACAGACACATGGTCGCCGTTCTGAAGCTTCTGTTTAAGCTGTACGTTGCGGCCATTGATCTTTCCTCCAATACACCTGGATCCCACTTCAGTATGTATATCAAAGGCAAAATCAAGCAGGGTTGCTCCAACGGGAAGCTGGCGTACTTCTCCTTTTGGGGTAAAGACGAATACTTCGTCAGCATAGAGACCGGGCCTGATATCACCCAGAAATCCTGTTCCCTCCTTTTCGACGGTACCCAGCACCTCGCGCATCTGGGCCATCCAGGTATCAAGACCACCTTCGCCCTTGATTCCTTTATACCGGAAATGAGCTGCAAGCCCCTTCTCGGCTATTTCATCCATCCGCCTGGTGCGTATCTGTACCTCCACCCAGCGTCCTGCCGGGGTTACCACGGTTGTGTGAAGCGACTCATAGCCGTTTGTTTTTGGGACGGAGATCCAGTCGCGCATTCTGCTCGGGTCAGGCTGGTAAAGGTCAGTAACCACTGAGTAGACCTGCCAGCAGGATGATTTTTCATGGGCAGGATCAGTGTCTATTATTATTCTTATGGCGAAAATATCAAAGACCTCATCGAACGCAACTCCCTGGCGTTTCATCTTTTGCCATATTGAATGAATTGACTTTGTCCGGCTCTTGAGGTCATATTTTATTCCCAGTGCATCGAGTTTCGCCATCACTGGCTGGGAGAACTCCCTTATGAGCCTGTTTCTCGAAGTGGTTGTTTGTTTTAGCCTGGCTTCAATCTCATTGTACTCAGCCGGTTCCATGAGTTTCATAGCCAGGTCTTCCATCTCCGACTTGACATTGTAATATCCCAGCCTGTGTGCAAGTGGTGCGAAGAGGAAATAGGTTTCTGAAGCAACAGGCAGCCGTTCCTTGTCAGTCAGCCAGTCGAGGCGTCTCATGACCAGCAGTCGTTCCGCAAGGGCTATCAGTATCACCCTGCCGTCGTCAGCAAGTGAAAGGAGCAATTTGCGGAAGTTTTCCGCCTGCCCGGTAAAATCCCTTCCTTTCAGTGCAGTAACCCGTGAAAGGCCTCTGATGACCTCCTTTATTGAAGGATCATTGAGCTCATCTATCCTTTCCCACTCCTGAGAGTCCTCACTTACTCCGGACAAAAGTGCGCTGATGGCAGCAGGAAGTGTCAGTCCGATGACAGAGACGGTCACTCTTGCGAGTTCGAGGTAATAAAGAGGGAGTGGCTCACCCAGGTACCTGGCATCATGTGGATAGTAATTGCCTGCGATCTCCGTTGCAAGCTGAAGCATCTTCTTATCTGCCTCAGTGACAGGACCCGGCATTGCTTTCAGCACCAGGCTTTGCCTGCTGCGTATCTGTACTCCCAGTTCGGCCATGGTTCCTATTTTAAAGGAGAATCCGGCTCCTTCTTCATCTCAAGGTAGTAGGCATAATCGACCACTGCAGGGATGATTCTCTGCAGAAGGGCTGTGAATCTTCCGGCCCAGGTCATGATTTTGTTTCTCTTCCTTTTTCTTATCCCTTTCAGTATCCATCTGGCCACAAACTCCGGTGAGGCCAGTTTCTTCTCCTCCCTCGGAGAGTTGCCCTGTTCAGAGCCATCGGCCATCAATGCATGCTTCCTCACCTCGGAAGCCGTGAATCCGGGTGCAATGATCATGACATGAAGCTTCTCCTTCAGGTACTCAATCCTGATGGTCTCAAGAAACCCATGGATGGCAAATTTGGATGCAGAGTAACCTGTACGTCCCGGAAGGCCGTGAAATCCTGCAGTGGATGAGACCCCGACGATAGAACCCCTGTTCCTGACAATATAGGGAAGAGCATATTTTGTACAATAGACCGTACCCCAGAAATTGACATCCATAAGACGCTTGAGAACAGCAATTTCAACATCCTCAAATAAAGCTCTCATTGACACTCCGGCATTATTGACAAGGATATCAACAGTTCCGAATTTTTCAACGGTTTTTTCGACCAGGATGCGGCAATCCTCTTCAATGGCAACATCAGTAATGCATGATAACACCTCCGCTCCCATTGAATTTATTTCTTCCTCCAGAGCTGCAAGCCTGTCTGACGACCGGGCTGCAAGTACCACCTTGCTGCCCTGGCGGGCGAATTCAAGTGCTGTGGCTCTTCCGATCCCTGATGAAGCGCCGGTCACAATTACAACCTTATCACGGAAAATATTGCGTCCCATTTGAAGTAGATGAACGTTAAATATAGTCAGATTTTGCCCTTGCAATCTTCAAAGGAGATTTTTTTGCTATTTTCGGTAAAAGTGAGGATTTTTTTTTGAAAGGAATTTTTTTTGACCTACATTTGCACTCTCAAAAAAAAGGACTGATTCAGTAGCTCAGCTGGTAGAGCACATCCCTTTTAAGGATGGGGTCCTGGGTTCGAGCCCCAGCTGGATCACAAAAAAGACTGGCGCGGATATGAATCCGTGCCAGTTCTTGTTTTATCATATACCTGGGTCTAAGTTGAGAGCACGGGTATCTGCCGGTTGATTGATTCCTCAAGTGAAATCAGGGTTTCTGTCCTCATTATTCCAGTGATTGTCTGGATCTTGTCTGTAAGAACCACCCTGAGGTGTTCATTGTCGCGGGTGTAGACCTTGATAAACAGCGAGTAGTTGCCTGT
>SBFZ01000234.1 GCA_006227095.1 Bacteroidota bacterium
AAAATCATGTGCAACCTGCCTTACTCCTATCGACTTTTCAGGAATGGCACTACCGGGGAAATGACACTCCATAACCAGTCTTTCACCGGGGACCGGCATGACAGGCAGGCTGGGCGCACCAGCCGCACTCTCACTGGTAAATGCACCCCTGACAACCCTCCTTTCATGGTCATAAACGTAAATACGGGCGCCTTCAGGGAGATTATACGGTGAAAGGATAAGATTCAGGGAGAAGGCCTCCTTGGATGAGACAGGCAATACCCATATTGTCTCCTTTTCTCCTCTTACAATAAATCCTGAATTGGCCGGAGTGAGCGAAACCTCTACGGGAATTGCAAACTGGTAGGGCTGATTCTTATCCTGCCTGAGTGAACGCATGGTCTCAAGCTGCTGGTGATCAACCGTGATTTCGTGCCACTCATGCACCTCCGGAAAGAGAGGAGCACCTCCCGGGAATTCAGTTTGTCCGTGAAGAATCAGCGGTGAAAGCAGGCAGATAGCAGATATGAGAATTCGTCCCTTCAATACCTTCTTGTCAGGCATTAAATTTAGCAAAAAGTAGTTAATTCTTCATATAGAGCATATAGCCGGGTATTATTCCGGCCTGCTCGGTGTCAAGCAGTTCACCCTTGCTGTTGTAGACCAGGAGATCTCCCCTCTGCTGGTAGTCAATTGCATCTGTCACTGCGATAAGCCCGCCCGGACCTATCATCAGCTTGTAAAACAATCTGTTTCCTGCAGCAACAAACACTTCTGCGGGAAGTGCCCCGGCTGTTGCCGGCATCCTCCGGACCCCTTCGTCAAGATAATAGAGAGTGTCACCGGCAGCATTGCAGGTAAGTGAGGAAGGGTTGTCATCAACCGTCCTGAACAGGTATTCAGCTTCCTTCTCCAGCGTACCGGTGTTAATCCTTACCAGCCTTGGAATCTCCTCTCCCATCCAGCCACCGGTGCAAAGGACCCAGAGCTTGCCGTACCTGTCCAGTACCATGCTCTCAGGCTCGAGACCTGTGGCGATGGTGCTGATGATGCCACCTGTTGCCAGGTCAGAAACCGTGATGCTGCTACCGCCGGACCAGTGAGCGGAAAAGAGCCTGCCGCCTGCAATTACCATGGCTTCAGAGGGTGAACCGGTGTCCAGACTCCCGGAGACCTGAACCTTCTCAAGGTCTATTATGGTTACCAGGGCCGACGACAGGCTGCTGACATAACCCTTGCCCTCCCGGGTTACCATCTGCCGTGGCGAATCAAGACCTGTGACCGTACCGAGGGTTTCAAGTGTGGTGAGATCGAACACCTCAATTGTACCGGAATTGTTTACCACTATGAAACCCTTGTTACCTTCGGTGGCCATGAAGGACGGAATATCTCCGAGAGCCCTCCCGTTGACTGAATTAAAAAGATCATTGTAAATCTCTTTTGTTGCGGTACTGTAAAATGAAAGGGACCCGTTTCCGGCAAGGTAGTTGCCTTCATTAAGAATGAAAAAGCCCTCCCCTGAGGGATAAACGGGTGCTTTTTCTGCAGGTTCGCAGGAAATCAGCAGGAAAAAAATAAACGGAACCAGGAAATTAAGGGATTTCTTCATGATCTTTTGATTTTTCTGACCAGGTCAGGGTAAGTTTCAGGTTGACAGTTCTCAGTGGCATCGGGTAATTCCGGACGCTCTCAGAGGAGATATTGAACAAGTTGTAAACTTTAAGCTCAGTATTGATTCTTATGTGGCCTGATGTTATTGTTGCCCCGGCAGAGGCATCGGTCATGAAGGCGGCAGGCAGCCATTCACTGTTGTCGGATGTTGTATAGCGCCTGCTTTCCCATGCTGCTGCCATGCCCGCATTGAACCATCTGCGTTCAATACCGAAGTTTAGATTGGCATGATGCAGGGGAGCATAGATCAACTGTCTGCCGGCAGATCTGTCATTGGGAATATCCGAATCTGCGATGACTGACCTTGTGAATGCGTAATTGAGGTAGCCGCTCAACCTGTAATCATTTATCAGTCTCTCTGTTCCGGCCCTTGCTTCTGCCCCTTTTACGTTCACACTTCTGAGGTTTACCGCCTGCCAGTAAGCTGATGGTCCGGGTATCCACTGTATCATATCGCTCACATGTGAAGCATGGATTGCCAAGTCAAGTGTGTTCCTGGCTGCGGTGGAGGCAATGGTGACGAATGACCATGAAATCTCACCCCCGGTTGACTGTTCGGGGACGAGTGAGGAGTTTCCGCCCGGTATCCAGTAAAGGTCATTGAAGCAGGGAAGCTTTATGTTGCGGCTGAAATTTGCCCTTAAAAGGTGTTCCCCGCTGGCTGTAACCATCCATGTTGTCCCTGCAGTAAACTCGGGTGAAACCTTCATATCAGAGACTGCCATCTGCCTGACCTGAAAGAGCAGGTTCAGCCGCGGAAGCGGATTTGACCGCAGACCGGCTGAAAATGAAAAAATGTTTCGTGTCTCTCTCTCTTCGTAACCCATGGAGCCGGCTCTCTCAGCTGCCTCTCCGGCATGCAGGACCAGCAATGTCCTTTCAGTGATGCGATACCCCATCCGCAGCCTTGCAGAAAATGTTACGGAAGAATTGTCACCGTTGTAATCCGGCACCTGGTGATAATACCTGTTAATGTCACCGGTGATCCCGGTCATGAATCCGACACTAAGTTTACCCTGCTCAGAAGAAAACTTTACCACACCCCTTAACGACCGGTCTGTCTGCCTCTCACCAAAATCCTGCTGAACAGTTGTAACCGGTCCGGGAAGTTCACGGTCGGAGTCATTGTACCAGAGATGAGCTGAAATCTGTGACTTTCCATGCCGGTACGCCATATCTCCGGTCATTCCGCCTGAAGAGAAGGATGCATTGCTCCTCCTCTCTTCTGCAGGCCCACCCGGTGCATCTTCATTAATGAACCTGAAGTCGTTCCGGCCGGCCCCGGCCCATGCTCCCAGCCTGATGCTGGTTTTCGGCCCGCTGAAACTGATTGTTCCCGATGATGAGTACTGTGAATAACTGCCGGCATTCAGGCTCACCGATGCCATTCTACCTGCATCAAATTCAGGGTCAGACCCGAGTTCCACCTTTCCGCCGATATAACCTGTAATATCTTCCAGGTCTGCGCCTCCGGAGGTTATCCGCACGGAGGAGAGCGCCATGACGGGTATTATTGTGAAGTCGGCGTAACCGTTTCCCGGACTGTTTAGCGGCAGACCGTTCCATGTCACCAGGGTGTGGCTTCCCGACAGGCCCCTGACCGATACTGAAGCCAGCCCGTGATTGCCGTATCGTTTTACGTAGAGAAGGCTGGCCGACTGAAGCACAGAGGCAACGTCACCACCATTATTGCGGGAGATCAGGTCAGGCTCAACCCTTACAACAGACCAGGGAGCAAGACGTGCGGAGGCCGGTGCTGTCACCGTTATGGCAGAGATGTTTACTGTATCTTCTTCAAAACTGTCCTGCGCCCTGGCGGTCAATGAAAACAACACAAACAGGATCAGCACAGCCGCTGAAAGCGGAAGCCTTTGCACAGTGGCAGGGACAATATAGGCTGGTGACCTTTGAACCATCACTTTTAAACCCGAAAGCTCCTATTACAGGAAACATCTGGCAGGTCTTCTGACTCATCCCTACTCACCGGGCCTTCCCGTCCGCCAGCTGGCAGACAGTGGCAGGGATTCCGGTGGTAATGATCCGCCACACGGCGGAACGGGCTTCACAGCAGCGGGTACTGTCCCTGATTCTGACAGGGTTCCCTTTTCACTGCCGGGGAAAACCGGCAGCACCAGAATGAGACAAAGGTAATAAAGGGATGGTCAATCCCTCATGATAATTATCAACAAAAAAAGTTGTGGCTGTTCATTTCATGATGAATCTCAACTCTCCCCCGGCCATTATTTCATCCCAGGTGATGTAGTTGCGGTCAAGCCTGATGCCGTTCAGAAAACAGTCCGACACATTTGCTTTTCCTGCAGAATTACCCTCTGCAACCATCGTGAATACCTTTCCTCCGGGAAGGGATACGGAAGCATTGTCAAGGGCAGGACTGCCCAGGATGAACCGTCCGTCAGCGGGATTGACGGGATAAAATCCCATTGCCGAGAAGACATACCAGGCTGACATCTGTCCGCAATCCTCATTACCGCATATTCCGTCCTTTGCGTCAGTGTACATCTCTGACATGATCCTCCGAACCATTGATTCGGTTTTTTCCGGTGCCCCTGCCATGGTGAAAAGATATGCTATATGATGTGAAGGCTCGTTTCCGTGGGCATACTGACCTATCAGGCCGCTGATGTCAGGTGATGCATTCTCTCCCTTCACCTCCTCCTCAACCCTGAAAAGTGAATCGAGGCGATTGAGAAACATTTCCCTGCTCCCGAAAAGTGATATCAGCCCTTCAACATCGTGCGGTGCCAGCCATGTATATTGCCATCCGTTTCCTTCCGTGAAATCGGAACGGGTGTGATGTGAATAGAGCGGGTCAAAGCCTGGCCGCCAGCTGCCGTCACTCATGCGGCCCCTGACAAACATTATGGTTGTGTCAAAAAGGTTCCGGTAGTTCCGGGATCTTGAAAGGTATTCTTCAGCAAGTTCCGGCCTTCCGAGGTCAGATGCCATCTGAGAAATGCACCAGTCATCAATGGCATATTCCATTGTTTTTGCAACAGACTCATTTTCAAGCTCAGATGGAATATAGCCATACTTCCTGTAGTGATCCAGTCCTCTGAAATCGAGAGAAGCTGAATGGATGGCGGCATCAAGTGCCTGTTCATAATCAAATCCCGTAAATTTTTTATGCATTGCATCGGCAATCACGGGTACAGCATGGTAACCTATCATGCAGTTGGTCTCATTTCCTGCCAGGGACCAGACCGGAAGCTTGCCCTGTTCTTCCCTGATGGCAAGCATCGTGTTTACAAAGTCAGGGACCATTTCGGGAACTGTGATTGTAAAGAGAGGATGGGCGGCACGGTAGGTGTCCCACAATGAGAAGACGGTATAGTTGGTGAATCTCTCCGTATGGTGTATCTCCCCGTCTGTGCCCCTGTACCTTCCGTCTGCATCATGATACAGGCTGGGTGCAATCATGGTATGATAGAGAGCCGTATAGAATATCCTCAGCAATGAACTGTCCTGTGATCCGGCACTGATTACTCCAAGTCTTTCCTGCCATGCCTGCTGAGCCTCAGCTACGGCCATACTGAAGTTCCACCCGGCCATGCCGGATGCAAGGTTGCCGGCGGCGCCCGCCTCGTCGACGGCGGATATCCCGGTCTTTACAATAAGTTCTTCACCCTGCTTCATCTCAAAAGTCAGAATGCATGCTATGTTCCTTCCTTCTGCCTGGTTTTCTCCCGTTACTTTCCCTGTGTTGAGCATCGTTACCGAGGCGGGCGCCGCAGAAAACTGCGAAGAGAAAAAGAGATACTGTTTCTCTGCCCAGCCGGCTGAGATCCGCCTGCCTGAGAGACTGGTGCCGTCCCACGCAAGACTGCAGTCGACCGGCCTGTCCCAGTTGATGGCAAAGCCCAGGTCAACAAGCACATTCATGGTACCATCAGTGACAGCGGTATACCTCTGAAGCCCGCACCGGGGTGTGGCGGTCAGCTCAACATTCACCCCGGATCCGAGAGCTACAGCATAATAACCCGGCCTGGCCTGTTCGGCATCGTGTGAGAAGAAGACCCTGTTCAGCTTCGCCAGCGAGGCGGTGCTGTCAGGCAGTGAAAGTGTGAAATCCATCATCGACGGGAGAAAGAGTATGTCACACAGGTCGCCTATCCCTGTACCGCTGAGATGAGTATGACTGAACCCGGCTATTGCAGTGTCAGAATAATTATAACCCGAACACCAGTCCCATCCGGATGTCCCGTTGTCAGGACTGATCTGAACCATTCCGAATGGGGTGGTGGCGCCCGGGAATACATGACCGTGTGCTGCGGTGCCGATAAAAGGATCTACCAGCGCCGTTATGTCATTCCGTGAGGGAGTAGTGCATGATGATGCGGCGAGAAGAGCTGCGATGGAGAAAAGTAGGATTCTGTTCATTACCCGGTTTTATCTGATCTTGTTCAATGCCTGTCTGGCAGTACCTATGCTGTAGCCTTCGGAATAAAATGTTATTTCACCCTCTTTATTGCAGCACAACACCACAGGCAATGGCTTTCCGGCAGACCCTGCGCCCAGGAGGGTTACCATGAGTTTCATCCCTTCATCCGAAGCAAACAGGGCCGTTTCCGGCCTTCCTGACACTGATTCAGGAGCAAATCCGGCCGGTGTCCTTGCAGGATCTGTCAGAAAAACAAACTGACCTCCCCAGCTGTCAAATTCCTTTTTGAGCCCCGGCAGGTCATTCAGCAAATGCCGGGTAGGTTCACTTCCGGGCTCAATCCAGACCATAAACATTCCATGCTCTGCCAGTGTGGAGAGGCTGAGGTTTTCTCCGCCATATGTCACGACTTCGGAGGTCAGACCGATTTTTTCACCTGCATGGCTGTTTTCAGGCAAACTGCGGGGTATCACAGACAATGAAAGATCTTCTCCAGGCTCCAGGTTATGGAATGATATTGATGCCTGTACATTGCCGGTACCATCCCTTGTGCCGGTAGTAAGCATATAGGTACCCGGATCGAGTGGTATTCTCCGGGGCAGGTCTGAAATCCTTACACCATAACCATACTCGAGTGTTCTGAATCTTCCCTTTTCAAACCTTGCAAGGGTGAAATGAACGTAATACTCCGGTTCCCGGGTTTTGTCAAAGGAGACGAAGGTGACAAAGCCCGGTGTACCTGAAGGCATTGATTCACCCGAAAACCAGACATCATGCCACTCCCCCTTGTCATGATATTGCGGTCTGCCGGTTCCCGGTGCCAGGCGTGCAGGAATCCCTGCACTCCGGCATACAGCAACGAAAAAGATGTTCCTGGAATGGAGATCAGCCATCCTGATCCTCAATACTCCTCCCGGTAGCAGTGGTACGGAGTAGTGATTCTCACTTTCGGTTATTGTGATGGTTGAGTCAATCCAGGCAGCGACTGATGACGGATCTGACCTGAATGAGTCAATCAGCTCCCCGGAAATTGAACTGAACTCTCCCCTGAAAGGTGACAGGAGTTCATTTGCAATCCTGGGTGAGAGAACATACCGGTCATAAAGGGAGGTGTCACTTCCGGGTACAGGCAATGGAGCATTCTTAAGATGATCGGCAAGAACGTCTGCAGGCGTGTCACGCAGATCCTTATCCGAGATATTTTCAAGTATTCGCATCGCGATGGAAGCCCGGTCACCGGCATTCAGGATAAAATCACTGACAGCCCTGTAGTTCCCCATAGATGTCCTTAGTATCTTTTCTATGTCCTCCCGTGGCAATCCTGATTCACCGGCAATCTTCCCGGCATCCACACCGGACATCCATGTGCCGGTATAGGCATTGCGTATACTGTCTCCCCTTCTGAGCAAAAGCTGGTTCTTCCGTGCCAGGCCGGTGTCAATGCCAGGATAAGGCTCCGGGATTTCCGGCGCCATCAGATCGAGAGGATAGGAACCACCGGGCACTCCCGGTGCAATGGAGACAGTGATCAGTGTATCTTCAGGCTGAGCGAGTGTAAAACCATGTCTCTCCCCGTCATCGGCCCAGATGAGCAATGACCCGTAACCTGTCATGAGGCTGCATTCTCCTGCGGCATTGCAGGTCAGTCTTGCAAGAGGGTAAAACTCCGCATAATTGTACAGCATGTAACCGGCGACGGCACCGGGCACCGGCGTACCGGCTTCAGTGGTGACCCTCACCTTCAGTTCCTTTGTTTCAGCATACCTGTCAAGGGTGTTGATCTCAGCAAAAAGCTGTTCCCGGCGGATAATATTCTCATCGCCATCATATCTGCCGAAGGCTTTGGTATGTACCAGCATGGCCCTGCGGGCAGGTTCGGTAAACCATCCCCTGTCAGGTACGGGTTCAGGTTCACATGCTCCCAGGTAGTGCCATTTGCCGTCGACCCAGAATTCTACCCATGCATGGTTGTCATCAGTATGGGCCCATCGTGGTGTGTAGACCTGTCTGGCCGGAATGCCAGCGGCACGAAGGGCTGAGACGGTGAATGTAGACTCCTCCCCGCAGCGCCCACGTGCTGAGAGCATTGTTGCGAGCGGTGCTGAGGTGCGGGAGTCGGCAGCCTGGTATGCCACCTTCTCATGACACCACCGGTTGACTTCCAGTGCAGCCTCCATGGCTCCCAGGTGCCCTACGCGGGCCTTGAGCTCATCATAACATGTAACCCTGAAATCGTCAGGATTCTCATTGTTGACCCGTACCGGCAGGACAAAATTGAGGAAAACCCCGGATGGAATTTTACTGCCCCATGGCATCTCATTCCTGGCACGAAGGGCAACTGCAGCATTGTCATAGACATACCGTGGTTCACAGACGGCAAGGTCACTCAACGGCATGTAGGCAAGCAGGAAAGTAACGGCTTCGCGCATCTGGTGCCCGGCAATGGTGTCAGCCATACCGGAAAGATCGCTCCGTGATTCATCAAGTATCTCAGACCTGGCCCTGTAGTCGCCGGCTACATTTTCACGCAATGATTTGTCATCAATAAGATGACCGCTGCTGCAAGAGAGCAGCACTGCCATGCACGCAAAGGCAGGCAGCCTGATGAACCGTGTCATAAATGACTATTTTAGGTAAGAGCCGCAACTGCTCCTGATCAGCAATTCAGGAGACATGTTGACCTGGCGCTTGTATTTGCTCTTGCCCTGGTTCTTGACCTCAGACCAAATAATGTTAGCCACTTTAAGTGCCATGGCCGGGAGGGGCCTGCGCAGCCTGGTGACCGGTGTGGTCAGTAGGTCAAACCCGATGCCGTCTTCCATTGATACCAGCGCAACATCCTGCGGTATGCGGATGTTCTTTTCCTGAAGCGCAAGATATAACGGGAAGACCAGTGCCGAGTTGAGCACAATGATTGCATCACTCCTGTGAGGCGGCCTGAGGAAATTTTCGATGGCTGAGAAATCAAACTTATCCCCGGCTTTCGGCAACCCTGCCACCGTAAAATGAACTGAATCGAAGTTTTTGGATTTCTTCGTCGTGCTTCTCAGCTCCTCAAGCATCTCCTTGTCATAGGTGGCCGTATCCTCTCCGGAAATTATGAGAAGGTTCTTCAGGCCAAGTGATGTAAGATGCTGTGTCATGATTGCAGCTCCTGCTATCCTGTCAGTGCTGACGGTATTCAGCCTCATCCTCTTGATGTTCTTCTCAAGAAGTACTACCGGGTACGAATCCCTGTTCAGTGCCCTTACCACGCTGTCATCAGCAGCATTGCCGACCAGGATCATCCCGCTGAAGAACTTCCTCAGCGATGTTGTCAGCCTGTTGAAGCGCATATCATCAGGATCCCTGGTAAATACTGAAAAACCGAGACCTATGCTTGAGAAAGCCTTCTGAAGATAAGGAGTGATCTCATATATGAACGGATCATTCATCGATGGCACAACCATACCAATAATACCAGGCTTCTCTTCCGCAGGTGCCTGTTCCCCCTTTTCGGCAACCGCATTGAAATAACCCATCTGCCTTGCCACGGCAAGTACCCGCTCCTGTGTCTCTTTCTTGATACCGTGCTGATCAGCCTTGCCGTTCAGCACCAATGAAACCAACGTGCCGGAAAGACCGAGTCTTGCGGCAATGTCTTTGTTTTTAACCTTTTTCCCCATTTCATTTAAAAATTAAACCCCCAATTTAGTTCTAATTTTTTAGAACAGAATGCCTTTAGAGCATTAATATTAAAAAAATGCTCAAGAGCACTTTTTCGTGACTATTTTTTAGGCAGCGACCGTCCGCTTTGCTTTGCTGCAGCTTCAAGACGCTGCTGCCATTTGGATTTCTTTACCGGCTTTTTCCGGTTTTCCTCAATCTTCCGGAGAATCTCTGATTCACTGACGAAACGGCGTGATATCTGGGTTTGTGCAATGGAGATCACGTTTGCAAGGAAATAGTAGTAGGTCAGACCTGCAGAGAAATTGTTCAGAATCAGCATAAACATGACAGGCATGATGTACATCATCGTCTTCATGCCCGGCATCTGCTCCTGTCCCCCGGCAGGATTGCTGATCTTTGTGGAAATCAGCGTTGAAACCGTCATGAGCAGGGTAAACAGACTGACATGATCCCCGTACATTGGAATGGTAAACGGCAGGTTCAGAATGCTGTCATAGGTGGAAAGGTCCTTGGCCCACAGGAATGATTCCTGCCTCAGCTCTATCGAGGTGGGGAAGAAACGGAACATGGCAAACAGGATCGGCATCTGGAGCAGCATCGGCAGACACCCTCCCATCGGACTTACCCCCGCCTTCTTGTAAAGATCCATGGTAGCCTGCTGTTTCTTCATGGCATCCTCCTGCTTCGGATACTTCTTTGCCAGCTC
>SBFZ01000386.1 GCA_006227095.1 Bacteroidota bacterium
GATACAAAATAGAGTGTCTGCCCGTCGTGAGAGATTGACGGGTGAGCAGCAACCAGGGTATCTGCCAGCAGTTCCAGCTTAACCGGATCACTCCAGCGTGTTCCTTCACGGGAAGAGTACATTATTACACATCCCTTGTTTTCACGCTTGCCTGCCTCACACCGGGTGAACCACACCTCTGTATAGTCTGATGAGAAGGAGGGAGTACCATCCTCGAACTCACTGTTAAGGAAGTCTATCGGCACCGGAGTACTCCATTTCCCCTTTTTGTCGAGCCTTGTCTCAAAGATATCGGTAAAGCTCTGGCCGGTGGCTCCGTGTTCCTTGTTTCCCTTTGCATCATCACGTGAGGAGGTAAACCATACCAGGCCATAATCATCACGTCCATAGGCAGCACTGAAGTCTGAATCACCGGTATTGGCCTCCTTCAGTTCCTCAACCACATAGGCATCTGGCGAAGCCTGCCATTCCATCGCCAGTTCGCAGGAACGTATCTGCTGCTCTGTGCGGGGGTCGCCAGGGACGAGCTGCCGGTACTTCCGATACTCTTCGATAGCCTGGGGATAACGCCCCAGCTTCTTGTTGCTCTCTGCCAGCCAGTACTGTGCCTCCGGCCTGGGGAAGGGAGACCTGACAGCCCTTTTATACCACAATTCGGCATTCTTCGGGTCATTGATCATACGGTAACACTCTGACACCATGAAGACCATGTCAGCTTTCACCTGTTTATCGCGCGTCTTTGAATAGACATCCTTGAAGTAGTCGATTGCCT
Source organism: Bacteroidota bacterium (assembly GCA_006227095.1). Classification (GTDB taxonomy): domain Bacteria; phylum Bacteroidota; class Bacteroidia; order Bacteroidales; family VadinHA17; genus SR-FBR-E99. The sequence goes on from SBFZ01000386.1 coordinate 773, forward strand.
CATAATAACTGCCGGCATTCCAGGCGGCATATGCGCGTTCCGTCTTTTGCTTCTGCCCCTGAAGGAGGGCAGGAAAGAGAAAAACGACTGCAACTATGAGAATTATTGATCTGTACATTCCGGCCACCATAGATTTTATGCAAAAGTAATGATTGTTATTCATGTTAACGTACCGGTGATTCATAAATTACCGGCATCAAACATATGCAGCAAAAATAATGCCCTCCGTAAGAAGGGCATTACAAACCACAAAACTTATGAAAAAAAACAAATTACAACTACCTGGTAAAGAGAAGCTCACGATACTTGGGCAGTGGCCAGAGTTCATTGTCCACCACCAGCTCAAGCTTGTCTATATGTAGCCTTATCTCCTCGAGGTAAGGCTTGACCTTAGCCTCATAGGCCAGTGCCTTTTTGTAAGGATCATCTATTACGTTAGCTTTCTTCCTCTGCTCAATCATATCATTCACCAGCTTCTTGATCATTGAAATATGGTCTGATATGCTTACTATCAACTCCTTGCGGGCACCAGCCAGCCTCATGAACTCATTGTCGTCAAAAATCTCGCGCAACCCTCTGACATTCTCCACGAGTGAGGTCATGTAGTTCACGGCAGTGGGAACGATATGGTTTATGGCCAGGTCACCCAGTACGCGGGCTTCTATCTGCAGTTTCTTTGTAAATTTCTCAAGCTCAACATCAACCCTGCTCTCAAGCTCTCTCTGGGTAAGTGTACCTGTACCCACCAGGGTCTCGCGGGAAGCTGGTGACACGTATGCCTTCAGTGTCTTTGGCACGCTGGATTCAGACGAGAGTCCCCTGCGGGCAGCTTCCTTGTGCCACTCTGCGCTGTAGCCGTCACCCTCGAAACGGATCCTCTTCGAATCAATGATACACTTCTTGATAACCTGGAAGATCGCCTCATCCCTCTTTACCCCTTTATCGATCAGGGCATTGACTTCGCCGGAGAATGATTTCAGCTGGCGGGTCACAGCAGCATTGAGGACAATCATGGCAGAACTGCAATTGGCCGATGAACCCACTGCCCTGAATTCAAACCTGTTTCCGGTGAAGGCAAACGGGGAGGTACGGTTGCGGTCAGTATTGTCAAGGAAGATGCCGGGAATCTTGCCGATACCCAGTTTGATCTCTGTCTTTTCCTGGGGGGTCATCTTCTTGTCTTTCACCTTGCTGGCGATACCGTCAAGGATATCGGAGAGATAACTGCCCAGGAAGACTGAGATTATTGACGGGGGCGCCTCATGGCCTCCCAGCCTGTAGGAGTTGTTCTCATTGGTCACGCTGGCGCGAAGAAGTTCCTGGTTGTCATTGACGGCTTTAACCACATTGACGAGAAAAGTGAGGAACTGCATGTTCGTCTTCGGGTTCTTGCCCGGGGAAAGGAGGTTGACACCCGTGTCAGTCATCATTGACCAGTTGTTGTGCTTGCCCGAGCCGTTCACCTCAGCAAAGGGCTTTTCATGGAACAGCACCCTGAACTTGTGCTTCCTTGCCACCCTGCGCATGACATCCATTATCAGCTGGTTATGGTCTACGGCAAGGTTGGCTTCCTCAAACACCGGGGCACACTCAAACTGGTTGGGGGCAACCTCGTTATGACGGGTCTTTACGGGTATGCCCAGTTTATACGCCTCATATTCGAACTCCTTCATGAATGACTTTACCCTCTCCGGGATTGACCCGAAGTAGTGATCAGACAGCTGCTGGTCTTTTGAAGAAGGGTGACCCATCAGCGTCCGGTCAGTGAGCATCAGGTCAGGACGGGCATAGTAAAGGGCCTCATCTATCAGGAAATACTCCTGCTCCCATCCCAGTGTGGCGATAACCTTTTTTACATCCCTGTCAAACAGCTGGCAGACTTCCACGGCAGCCTTATCCAGGGCGGCCAGTGAGCGGAGCAGAGGAGTCTTGTAATCAAGCGCCTCGCCGGTATAGGAGACGAAGACCGTCGGGATACAGAGGGTGTTCCCCACTATGAATGCAGGAGACGAGACATCCCATGCAGTATATCCCCTGGCCTCGAAGGTGTTCCTTATTCCTCCGCTGGGAAAGCTGGAAGCATCCGGCTCCTGCTGCACCAGCACCTCTCCGGAGAAGATCTCGATGATCGAACCCATCTCACCCCTGCCGACAAACGAGTCATGCTTCTCAGCAGTGGCATCGGTAAGGGGATGAAACCAGTGGGTAAAATGGGTAGCCCCCCGCTCCATGGCCCAGGCCTGCATCCCCGTTGCCACCTGGTCAGCTATCTGACGGTTGATCTGAGTACCTTCATCAATGGCGGTCATTACCGCCCTGTAAGCCTCACGGCTCAGATAGCGCTCCATCTTGCGCTTGTCAAAAACATTCTCTGAGAAATAGGTGGAGACCGGCTCCGACGGAACACCTGCCTCAACAGTCTCCCTGCTGAAGAGTTCCTTTAATGCACTGAAACGTAATTCTGCCATGATCTGATTTTTTGTCAAAAATAGATCATTTCAGAATATACCCCCTATTTTTTAGGGTATTTTTTTGATATTTTATGTTTTTTTATTGACATACCCCCTGTTTAAAGGGGGTTATTTCGAAATTTTTGTCTTTTTACATATCAGTCCTGCATTCTGCACGGGTAAAGATCCCGTAAAATGATTTTTCAAAATCGACAGCAACCACCTTGTACTCCGGGGTAAGTGTAAACTCATCGCCTATACCGCTGGTAAGGAAGTTGATCGCAGCTTCAGGAAAATGGAAGGTGGTGTAGATCACCCCGGGTTTCACCACGTCAGTAACCTTTACCTTCATGGTGGTGGTGCCCCGGGCGGAGAATATCCTTGCGAAATCTCCGGTGACAAGCCCTTTTGCCTCCGCATCAACGGGGTGGACATATAGCACATCCTCGGTAATGATCTCACGGTTTGGCGTTCGCCGTGTCATGGTTCCGCTGTTGTAGTGTTCAAGCAACCTTCCGGTGGTAAGTATGTACGGGAAACGCCCTGCATTCTCATCCAGTTCCGGTGAGATGTCATAATCCCATGAATGAAATTTCCC
>SBFZ01000075.1 GCA_006227095.1 Bacteroidota bacterium
AGGCTGTAACAACTTCGTTTGTAAGCAGTGGGGTCGATGTGGCATCGATAGGCACCGGAGAAGATTATATCAAACCGCTGATCTCACTGTTCAAACACAGGTAGAACCATGAGAAAGGCTTTTCTGATATTTGCAGTATTCCTTTTTACAGGGCATGTACTAAGGGCCCAGGAGATCAGGGTCACCTCCGGGCCAGACACCTCGGCGATTCTTATCGGTGACCAGACAGGCTTCACCGTCACTGCCGCCATACCGGCAGGTGTCTCCGCAGACCTCAGCAGCGCCACTGACACCCTTGCCGGGAAAATTGTCATCCTCCGGAGGGATCAGCGTGACACAACTCTTTCGGCCGACGGATCAATGACCCTGACTGACAGGTATCTTATTACCTCTTTTGATTCCGGGTCATATGCCATACCTCCCTTTTATGCCGAGATGGAGTCAGGAGACAGTCTCCTCAGGTTTTTCTCCGATTATTCATTTCTTGATGTACTGCGCCCTGACGTCTCCCCGCAGGATACAACCGACGTCATTTTTGACATCATCCCCCCGCGTGGTGCGCCCGTGACCTTCCGGGAGGTACTGCCCTGGATCATCATTGCGATCATTGTCGGGGTGATTGTATGGCTCCTGGCACGGTTCCTTCCCAGGAATCCGCTGAAAAGGTTCATAAGGCCCCCGGCTCCGCCTGAACCTGCTCACGTTGTCGCACTGCGTGACCTGCAGTCACTTCGGGAAGCAGAGCTCTGGCAGAAGGGAGAAGTTAAGGAATACTATTCAAGACTTTCAGATATTCTGAGGAGATATATTGACAGCCGCTACGGAATAAGCTCCCCCGAGCTGACAACAGATGAAACCGTAAGGATGCTGCAGAAAGCTGCAGTGACAACAGCCGGGCAGATGGCATTGGTAAAGGAGATACTTTCACTGTCAGACATGGTTAAATTTGCCAAATATCTGCCTGACAGTGAAGTGCATGAGTCATCATGGGAAGGTGCCGTAAGATTTGTGGAAGAAACCAGGATTCCGGACGTGATGCAGGAAGAAGGAGGGAGCCATGCATAACATAGTCTTTGAAAACGGCTGGTTCCTGTGGTTTCTCCTGGTTATACCGCTGCTGGTTGCGCATTATATCTGGCGCCAGGGTAAGGCAAATGCTCCGGTAAAGCTCTCCACGGCCGGATTCTTCGCCGACGGGCGTAAAACCTTCCGTCATTACCTGAGACACGTACTGTTCGCCATGCGTATGGCAGCACTGGCAATGGTGACTGTGGTTATAGCGAGACCTCAGAATGTAGACAGGTGGCAGAGCTCCACCACTGAAGGAATTGATATAGTAATGGCGCTGGATGTCTCCGGGTCAATGCTGGCCCGCGATTTCAGTCCTGACAGGCTGGAAGCCTCCAAGAATGTGGCCACCGAATTCATCAGCGGCAGGCCCTATGACCGGATCGGGCTCACCGTGTTCAGCGGAGAGAGCTTCACCCAGTGCCCGCTCACCACTGACCACGCGGTGCTGATCAACCTGCTGAGGGATGTAAAGAGCGGCATAATTGAAGACGGAACCGCAATCGGAGTGGGTCTGGCAACGGCTATCAACAGGATTAAGGACTCCGATGCAATCAGCAAGGTGATAATCCTTCTGACTGACGGTGTCAACAACCGCGGGTCGATTGATCCCATGACTGCTGCTGAGATCGCAAAGACATTCGGTATAAGGGTGTACACAATAGGTGTCGGGAGCAGGGGTTATGCTGATTACCCGGTCCAGACACCATTTGGAACAAGATACCAGAAGATGGAGGTTGAGATTGATGAAGCCCTTCTGCAGCAGATAGCGGAACTGACCGGCGGGCACTATTTCAGAGCAGTGGATAATACCAGCCTTCAGCAGGTTTATGGTGAGATTGACAAGCTTGAAAAGTCAAAGATAGAGACAAGGGAACACAGCAAGCGTGATGAAGTATTCATGTCATGGGCCCTGGCGGCTCTTGTGCTGATAGGAATCGAGCTTCTGCTGAGGTATCTCTTTATGAAGAATATGTCATAGAGCGGTTATGGATACATTCAGATTTGCACAACCTGACATGCTTTACCTGCTCCTCCTGGTGCCGGTGCTGACCGTCATATGGATTATCGGCAACAGGAGAAGGAGAATTGCCAGGGAGCGTTTTGGCGACGCTGCCCTGCTTGCAAGGCTTTCACCGGATTATTCGCCGGCTCGGATGGCCGTCAAGTTCTTCATCAGGCTGCTTGCCTTCATCATGGCAGTCCTTACTGTTGCACGGCCACAATTCGGGTCAAGACTGGAAGAGGTAAAGCGTGAGGGGGTCGAAGTGGTGATTGCCCTTGACGTCAGCAACTCAATGCTGGCAGCTGATATCCCTCCTTCAAGGCTCGAAAGGGCCAAACAGGCCATAACCCAGCTTGTTGATCAGCTCCGTGAAGACAGGATAGGTCTGATACTCTTTGCAGGAGATGCCTATACACAGATACCGGTTACCAATGACTATCTCTCTGCAAAAATGTTTCTTGCCTCTGCAGGGCCCGATGCGGTGTCAAAACAGGGCACTGCAATAGGCGCTGCCATAGACCTGGGAATCAGGTCATTCACCCCGGAAAGCGATAAAAGCAGGGCACTGATCATTATCACTGACGGCGAAAACCATGAGGATGACGCAGTGGAAAAGGCACGCGAGGCAGCAGAAAAGGGAATCGTTGTGCATACAATAGGTATTGGCTCACCTGATGGCTCCCCCATACCGTTTGTTACCGGAGGGCGAACTGAATACCTGAAGGACAGCCAGGGAAACACTGTTATTTCAAGGCTCGATGAAAAGGGACTTCAGGAAATTGCCTCAGTCACCGGAGGAAGGTATGTCAGGGCAAGCAGCACAAGCATCGGCCTCACCGAGATATATAATGACATAGGCCGGATGAAAAAGAGTGAGATCAACTCCGTGATGTACACCGAATACAATGAACAGTTCCTGATACCTGCAGTCATGCTCTTCATTCTGCTTGTGACTGACCTGCTTCTGGCTGACAGGAAAAACAATCTTCTCAGGCGTATAGGAATTATTGGCAGGGAACCCAAACAGGAAAGGATATGAGAGGGAAGGTAACAGCATACAGGATAATCATTGCAGTCATCTGCCTGGCAATACTTTCTCCTTCGCTTTTCGGGCAGGAGGAGAGGGAATATATCAGGAAGGGCAACAAGCTCTATAAAAAGAGTGAGTATGCAGGCAGTGAGGGTATGTACCGCCGGGCAGGGGAAAATCCGGAATCTTCCGGTGATGCAGTCTTCAACCTGGGCAACTCACTATACAAACAGAAGAGGTATGGCGAGGCATCCGGTGAGTATGTCCGTTCGGCCCGGGCCGCAGAAGGAGACTCCCTGAGGCAGGCGGAAGGATTCTACAACCTGGGCAACTCGCTGCTCAAGGAGCAGAAATTCAGCGAAAGCATCGAAGCATACATCAACTCACTGAAGCTCAATCCTGACAATGTCCAGGCCAAGTACAACCTGGCCTATGCCCAGGATCAGTTGAAGAAACAGGAGGAACAGCAACAGCAGAATCAGCAGAACCAGGACCAGGATAAGCAGCAGGATCAGAAGAACCAGGATAAACAGGATGATCAGCAACAGCAGGATCAGAACAAGGAGCAGCAGCAACAGGACCAGGACAAGGAGCAGCAGCAACAACAGCAGCAGTCTGCAATAAGTCGTGAGGATGCAAAGCGACTCCTTGACGCCCTGGCTGCCAACGAGAAGCAGACGCAGGAGAAGGTGCAGCGTGACAAGGCTGCAAAGGCAAAGGTGAGGGTGATTAAAAACTGGTAATTTTGCAGTGATGAGAAGGACAACAACCGTTTTGGTACTCTTTCTGGCCAGTCTTGCGGCTCTGGCCCAGGAGGTCACACTCACCGTTGATGCGCCCGGGAGTGCCGCTGCCGGAGAACGGTTCAGGATCATATATAGTGTCAACTCAACTGACGGGCAGTTTACCCCGCCAAAGTTTGATCCCTCTTTTTCAGTTCAGGGCCCGCAGCAGTCGACAAGCCGCAACGTACAATGGGTCAACGGCGATGTTAAGACAGTTTCAACCACAACTCTTGTCTATTATGTGGTTGCCGGCACGCCGGGAACCTATACAATCCCGGCCGCAACGTTCGAATCAAGGAAAGTAACCGTCAGCTCACCGGAAAAACAGATTGTCATTACCGCCGGCGGATCTTCGCAGGCAGCTGCAGGCCAGGGGCAGCAGCAGGGGCAGTCACAATCCGCGAATACCGGTGAATCACCTTCTGCCGGCACGGATGTTTCAATGAAGATACTCCTCAGTGAACGAGAGGTTTACTTCGGCGAACCTGTCACCGGGACCCTCAAGCTCTATACCCGCATCAACCTATCCGGGATACAGGAGCTCAGGTATCCCGATTTCAAGGGCTTCCTGAAGGAGGATATCGAGACACCTCCGCTGCGAAGTCTTGAGACAGAGGTGATTGACGGGGTGCAGTACGGCACCGGAGTCATTCAGCGTTTCGTACTCTATCCGCAGGTTTCCGGAGAATTGCGGATTGATCCTGCCGAGATGACTGTGCTTGTCCAGGAGCGAACAGGGACAAGAGATCCGTTCTTTGACGATCCGTTTTTTGACAATTTCTTTTCATCAGTATCCACGGTTCCGAGAAAGGTAGCCACACTTCCTGTAACAGTCAGAGTCAAGCCATTGCCTGAGCCCAGACCGGCTGATTTCCATGGTGCGGTGGGGTCATTCACAATGGAGTCATCAATCTCTGGTGCCGACGCAAAGCTGAATGACGCAATTACCATGACGGTAACGCTCAGGGGCACGGGAAACCTGAACCTTGCAGGTGAGCCGGTGATAAACTTCCCGCAGGGAATAGAAAAGTATGATCCCAAAGTGACCCTTAGGGGAGGCGGAACCGCAACGGGAACAAAGGTGTTCGAGTACCTGCTTATACCAAGGAATACAGGGACATTCGAAATACCTCCGGTATCCTATTCGGTGTTTGATCCGCGACAGGGAAAGTACGTCACCCTGAGGGCCGGCGGATTTTCCGTAAGTGTCACGGGTACTCCCGGCCAGGAGGAGGGTGCTGCTCCGGTTTATATTCCGGGAGAAGATGTAAAATACCTTGGACAGGATATCCGTTACATACGTAATGGCGATGGCAGGCTGACAACACTTTCATCGCCACTGGTCTCCACCCTTCATTACTGGCTCTGGTTTGCCCTCGCACTCTTTGTGGCAGGGGCTGTCCTGTTGCTGAGACGCGGGCAGATGAAGCGCAACGCTGACATAGCCGGACTGCGCAACCGCAGGGCTTCCAGGAATGCGCGAACCAGGCTTGCAAAAGCAAATGCGCTTCTCAAATCAGGAAAAAATGACCTTGTTAACGCCGAGATTGCCAGGGCATTATGGGGCTATCTTGGCGACAGGCTCCGGATACCACAGTCTGAAATAACACGGGATAAATGCAATGCGGCACTCAGGCAGAGAAATACAGGGGAGGACCTGCTGACAGAACTTGACATGGTACTGACTGCAACCGAGTACTCACAATATGCGCCCCTGTCAGAGGGAGAGAGTCCTGCCGCCCTTGCCAGACGGGCTGCCGCGCTGATCGGAAGACTGGATGATGTGCTGGATTAAAACAGGAAGAAGATGCGAAGGATAGTATTGATAAATATCTTGTTCCTGGCGGGGCTCCTCGGCCTGGCCGGGCAATCAGCCGAAGAGAGGTATTCCCAGGCTGGTCAGCTGTATTCCTCGGGCGATTACTCCGGTGCCGCAGCCATCTACAGGAAGCTATGGGAAGAGGGATTCAGGAGTGAAGACCTGCTTTACAATACCGGCAATGCATTCTTCAAGGCAGGCGACAATGCGACGGCAATTCTCTTCTATGAACGGGCAAAACTGATGGCTCCGGCTGATGAGGATATTGACTATAACCTGCAGATTGCCAGGAGTCGCATCACAGACAGGTTCGAAACCGTTCCGCAGCTCTTCTTCGTCCGATGGTTTGATTTCCTGGCTTTACTGACATCAACCAACATATGGGCTGTAACCGCGCTGGCGATGTTCATCACATCGCTTCTGCTGGCTCTGGTCTTCCTGACCAAGTCACGGGCCCGCGGCCGCCTCCTTTCATTCTGGCTGTCAGTTGCCACACTTATCATGGCACTGCTCATGATTTCCCTTGCAGTTCGAAACAATTCACTTGTCAACCACAACAGGAAGGCAGTCATTACCTGCAGCATAGTAACCGGTCGCAGCGCTCCGGGCGAGACAGGCAATGAGTTATTCGTCCTTCACTCCGGTACCACAGTTACCGTTGAACAGGAACTGGGAGAATACCGTGAAGTGAGACTCCCAGACGGGAATAAGGGATGGATAGGTTCTTCGTGCATGGAAAAGATTTGATGCCGGTGCAGGTCAGCCGGAATACTCCTTTCAGACCTTTTTCTTATCTTTCGTCCCGGAATAACTGACCTCTTGCCATGAAGAAGATTCTCCCGCTGTTGCTGCTGGCATTCGTTGCTGCCCTGACTGTCACCGGATGTAAAAAGAGATGCATGTCTGCCGAGGGTCCGACGGACGTAAGGATTCTGAATCATACAGGCCAGTCCCTGGACGATGTTACCGTTACAACCACCGATGATGTCTCATACGATGACCGGGTCTATAACTATGGCACGGTTGCTGACGGTGCATATACTGATTATCACCGGTTTGACATTGCTTTCCCCAAGGCTGACATAACCCTGAAGATTGGTGGCGTAACCTGGTCAACCCCTGCAGTGAATTTCAGTTATCTCACCTATATAGGTCAGGATCGCATTACATACACCCTGACGATTGCTGACCAGGTAAACCATGTCCTGGGCCTTGAAGTAACCATAGAAGAGCCGATTGACGATCTCTAGCAGCCGATGAAGGAATTTATAACAGTCTGCCCGAGGAACTGTTACAGCACCTGCTCTTTCAAAGTATTCACAGAGGATGGGAGGGTGAAGCGGATTCTCCCTTACGAGGGCAACCTGGCTACACCGGAAGGGCCATGCATAAAGGGGCTTTCCTATCTTGAAAGGGAATATTCCCCGGATAGGATCATATATCCTCTCATGCGGCAGCCTGACGGGACATTTGCCCGTATCAGCACTGACGAGGCGTTGGCCCTGATTGCGGCCAGGCTGACTGAAGCCAGGGAAAAACACGGGCCACATTCTGTCCTGTTCTATAAGGGAAGTGGGTATTCCGGGCTGAGCAATGATATTGCCGGCAACTTCTGGAAACTTTTCGGTGGCGCCACCACTACATACGGAAACCTTTGCTGGCCGGCGGGACTGGAGGCGGTCAGGCTGACCCTCGGGGAGGTAAAGCATAATCTTCCGTGGGATCTGGCGAATGCATCAATGATCATCCTCTGGGGCAAGAACTCAGCCGAGACCAATGTACAGGAGATGATCCACATTGAGAAGGCAAGGCAGAACGGGGCAAAGGTGGTGGTTATTGACCCGCGACGCACATTAACCGCAGATAAGGCCGATATGCTGATCAGGCCTCGGCCCGGCACCGACGCCGCCCTGGCACTGGCTATGGCCCGGGTGATCATTGACCGCGGAATGACCGACAGGGAGTTCATCCGGAAACATGTGGCGGGCTTTGATGAATTTAAGGCGTCACTTCAGATGACGCCTGATAAGGCGCAGGAAATCACAGGTGTACCAGCTGATGAGATTATTGAACTTGCTGTGGCGGCGGCCGGTGCCGGGCGTCTGACCATCATTGCCGGTTACGGTTTGCAGCGCTATACGAACGGCGGGCAGACCATCAGGTCTCTCCTCACTATCCCGGTGATTACAGGCATGATCGGCAAACCCGGATGCGGATTCAATTTTGCCAGTCTGCAGAGCTATATCTTTGACGATCTGAAGGAACCGCTTAGTTATTATCCTGACAGGGAATCAGATAAACCTTTCAGGCGGGCAATCTCAATGGCAAAATTCGGTCCTGATTTCTTTGCATTGAAGGAGCCTGGTATTAAGGTTGCATGGATTGAGAGAGGTAATCCGCTGATCCAGCTACCCGGAAGCGGTGAAGTAAGAAAGGCATTTGAGTCAGTGCCCTTCAAGGTTGTTGTGGAGCAGTTCATGACTGACACCGCCGCAATGGCAGACATCATTCTTCCTGCCAAAGGGATCTTTGAGCAGGCTGATGTGGTTGGTTCTTACTGGAACCCATACGCCCAGTACAAGCCAAAGATCACTGACCTTCCGGGTGAGGTAATTCCTGAGAGTGAAATATACTGGCGGTTGGCACAGCTGATGGGAATTTCCTCCGGAGAAGACAACAGCTTGCCTGCACCCGGTGATTATGACAGCTGGCTCATGGAGCGTATCAGTCATACTCCTGGCTTCAGACTGGATGAGTTGCTCGGGAAGCCTGTAATTCCGGAACAGAACGAGCATCCGGCCTATGCGAACATGAAATTTGACACCCCTTCAGGCAAGATTGAACTCTGGTCTGACAGGGCGGTTAAACTATGGGGAGTCAACCCCCTGCCAACCTATGAGCCTCCGGCCGACTTCGGAGAAAGCCATCTTCCGTTCAGGCTGATGACGCCAAACATTGCATCACGTATTCATTCCCAGTTTGGCAACCTGGAGGTTATTAAAAGTGTTGTTGAACAGCCTGTGTGGGAGATTTCAGTTGCCGACGCACGGAGAAGGGGCCTCAGGAGCGGCGATAAAATAAGGGTCTTCAACTCCCGCGGTGAGGTTGCCGGCAGGGTGAGGGTGACCCCCAGGGTAAAGAGCGGCAGCCTGGTATTTCCCAACGGTATATGGCTTGGTGAAGGCGGAGGTGTCAACATTCTTATAGAGCCCTCGGAGACCGATATGGGTCACGGGGCTGCCTTTCACAACACCAGGGCAGATATTGAAAAGCTGAAGCCATGAGAAGGGGATTCATATTTGATGCCGCACTGTGTGTTAGCTGCAAGGCCTGCAGTGCAGCCTGCATCCTTGAGAACGGGCTTCAGCCCGGCACACGAACCCTCTTCGCCTGGAATGATCATGTCCTGCCACTGGTGAGTGTCATAAACCTCTCCATGGCCTGCAACCACTGTGCCGATCCCGCCTGTGCCTCAGGATGCCCGGCTGTCGCCTACACCATAAACGCTGACGGTGCTGTGATCCATCACCCTGACCGGTGCATGGGATGCGGCTACTGCACCTGGAGATGTCCTTATGACGCCCCGAAGATCAATCCGGTACCCGGATATATCGAAAAATGCCATTTATGTGTTGACAGAACTGCTGAAGGAGTTGAACCGGCCTGTGTGACCGCCTGTCCAACAGGTGCTCTTAAAACGACGGAAACTGACGAATTTGAAGGTTCGTTCCCGGCCTGGTTCCCCGATACTGGCATAAAGCCGTCACTGATCCTGAAGAATTCCGTGAATCTGAACAAACCGGTTATTATACCTCCTGACAATGAATCAGTTGACCATGATGGAGAAGCCCTGTCAATCCTGCCGGACCAGACAGATGCTGCAGCCAGCCTTAAGAAGGAGTGGAGCCTTGTTGCCTTTTCGGTACTGGTTATCATTGCCTCGGTAATTACTGGTCTGAATGCACTCCGCAGCGATGTTTCAGGGGGCATTGTTCCATTCCTGCTCATGGCTGCTGCCATGATTGTGTCAGTTCTGCATCTCGGCAGACCGGAAAGGACCTGGAGAGCAGTCCTCAACCCTGTATCCTCACCACTCAGCCGGGAGATTGCTATGGTAGTGCTGCTTACAGGTGTAACCCTGCTTAACTGGCTTGTACCCGGGTTTATACCTCCGCTCATATCTGCCATGGTGGCATTACTGGCTCTGATATCCATTGACCTGGTCTATTTTGCTGCCGACAGATCAATTAACCTCAGGCTTCACAGCGGACAGGCATTTTTCACTGCCATCTATGCAGTCTCATGGTTCGTTGAACCACGACTGATTTTCGTTGTCTTTTCGATGGTTGCCGCAGTCTCGGTGGTGATCAGGTACGGGTCGTCCGATAGCGGAGGAGTAAAAATGGTGCTCTACTACTTCAGGGCAATGGCGCTGCCACTGGTGTTCATGCTCATGTATCCGGGCAACCCGGTAACTGACATCCTGGCCATGGTGTTTTTCATTGCAGGGCTTGTTGCCGACAGGCTCCTGTTCTATCTCGACTTCAAACCGCCGAATATAAGGAACATGATTCGGGAGCACTTTGAAAAGGAATACCTGTCACGTGGAAAGGAGAGTCCGGACCCGGGTGACGGTGTGTCAGACCTGGAGAACTAACACAACAGTTGAGATAGGATACT
>SBFZ01000191.1 GCA_006227095.1 Bacteroidota bacterium
AGTGGAAATACTATGCCTTGTGGAGTAAAACCCAACTTTGCAAGCAGATGGTGAAGCAGGTAACGATGTATTCTGCCATTACCGTCTGTAAACGGATGAATGAAAACAAAACCGAAAGCTATAATTGTTGCTGAGAGGACAGGATTGAACTTTTGCTTTTCAAATAAGGTTGCGGTTGCCAGCAATCCGTTGATTAATTTCTCCAGATCATCCCATCTGGCAGATAGATGTTCCGGTATAGGTTCCCCGGTGATCCGATCATGTTCTCCTATAAATCCGCCCTCAGCTCTCAAACCCGGTTTAACAAAGCGAGTGCTTCCTATAACAATTTGCTGGAGTCTGATCAATTCCTGAAGTGTCAACTCTTTTGCGCCAGCCTGGCCAATTGCTATGCTCCAGCGAATTGCCCTTTGATTCGAAGGAACCTCTCCTTCAATATTGAACGAGGCTTTTGAATCTTTAAGTAATAGAAATGAAGAGGCTCTAATCAGGATATCTTTATGTACATCACTTATTATCCTGGCTATTTCTCCTGTAAAAGCTTCATTAATAAAATTCTCAAGTCTCGGCGTCTTGAATACCAGGGGGCAGAAATATACTGTCCCCGGAAGATTATTAATAATACGATGACGGGAAGAGTTTGTGCCTTTGCTTAAAGCATACTGCCTTTTCTCATCAATCAACGCGACATAATTACCTTCCTTCAAGTCTGAAATATCAAGTACCTTTTGCAGCAGCCATTCATACAGAAACCATATTTTCCGACTATACTGACTTAACGGTTCCTTAATGACAATAGACACAATGGTTTCTTTCTCCACAAATTCAAAAAGCTTTTTAAAAAAAAGAAGGTTAATTCCTTCATATTTAAGAGCAAATATCAGATGGCCATAAAGTGAATCCTGTGGCATGTAACGTGGAGTATATACTATCCATTCCGGTGTACGGTATTGCCTGTGCTTTTCACTTATTATTGCAAGTTGGTCAGGCATTGGTACTGCTAATTTCATTGAATCGATAATTGCACCGTAACCAACCAGGGTCGCCTGCTCCGGGGTCTGTCTTCCATGAAAAACGTTTATTACTTGTGATATATGCTCATTTTTTAAAGTTTCTGACGAATTATCCTTATTTTTTCTCATACTTCATGAATATTGCTTACATCAAAGATACTGAAAAACAATTACAATTCATGAAATGTATTTAAAATGCAATATGTTTTATGAATAATGCTAAATAAGACTCGACATATGAAAAATGGGTGACTTCATCTCAAAACTTCTGATGGATTAGAAATCAAGGAATTAGCCTGATATGATGAAGAACGTATACCAGGGGGATAACCGTATTATCAGAAAAACTTATTACACAGATCGATTAAAACCCCCGGACTTGATCTTACTCTGCCATTGTATGAATCCGTAAATCGCCATTGCGAGGAAGATGATGTACTGAAAGGAAACGAGCATAATACCTCGCATGGCGTACATGGCAATGCTCATGATGTTGACCAGGATCCAGAGTATCCAGTTCTCGAGCTTCAGCCGGGCACAGAGAAGTGATGCTGCGATGCTCATCACCGCAATCATTGCATCGGTATAGACAAAAGTGGCCCTGACAGGGAAATAGTCCGGCAGCCATGTATGAATCCTGCCCATCACTGTGCCCATGGCCAGCGCCATGGCAATGATGCCAGCCACCCAGAAAATCCTTCCTTTGTGACTTAAGAGTGTCACAGGCTCGTCTCCGTTGCTGCTTTGCCTCCTCCAGTTGAACCATCCGTAGATGGCATTGCAGAAGAAGAATATCTGCAGCACCATAGCCGAGTAAAGATTCACCTGGTAGTAAAGCATGAAGAAGAGCACTGCATTGACGAGTGCAAATACCCATGTGATGATGTTTGCCCTGGCTGCATACCAGACGGCTGCCAGCCCGGTGAGCACTGCAAGCAGCTCGAGAAGGCTCATGCGATATCCGAGGAGTTCGAAGAGGGTAGTGTCGATGTTGAACATATCTGAAGGTCTGAGGTCCCGCATCCGCCAGTTGGCTGATATCGGGATTTCGCTCCGTCCCTGGCGGAGCTCAATCTGATGGTAATGCTGTTAATATGTCTGCCGTGGACAAAGGTAGTGAAATCGGTACAGTTTGATTAGCTTTAACCCTTTATTTGGATGTGATGTCACTACGCGAAGTATATCTGTCAAGGGAGGCTGAGTTCAGCGCCACTGCCGAACGGCTGCGGAAACTTTCTGACCGCTTGTCCATAGCCCGGCTGGCAGTTTTTGCAGGAGGACTGGTGCTGTTTGCAGTACTTCTGTCATTCTCCGTCTTCGCTGCAGCGGTATCCCTGACGATGGCACTTATAATGTTCACCTGGCTGGTGCTGAAATATGAGACGACGGAGAGAAGCAGGAAAAGACACCTTCATCTGGCTGAGATCAACAGTCTTGAATTGAAGTGCCTCGATGGCGACTTCTCCGGCTTCAAAACAGGGGAGGAATATGCTGAGAGAGACCACCCCTATTCATATGACCTCGACATCTTCGGGAAGGCATCGCTGTTTCAGTATATCTGCCGCACTTCAAGCAGGCCGGCTTCTGACAGGCTGGCTGAATTCCTGAAACAAGGTGCTTCACCGGAAGAGATTTTGCTGCGCCAGGAGGCCGTCACAGAACTGCAGCCGCTGACAGACTGGCGACAGGAAATGATGACCCTTGGGTACCTCAACGCAGCAGCCGGCAATGATCCTGCACCCTTGATGCAATGGCTTGGAAGTGATGATCTCTTCCGGAAAACCGGTCGTGAGAAAGTCATTACCGGATGTCTCAGCCTCCTGGCGGTGACAGCCATAACATCAGTCATAGCCGGGCTGCCGGCTGGGATACTCGCCCCTGTGTTGGGGGTGAACTTTATCTTCTATTTCACCCGTTTCAGAAAGATATCAAAGTTGCAGGAACAGGTAAGCCGGTCGTCGGACCTGCTGAAGGCGTACTCCTCCATCATCAGGCTGATTGAGAACCGCGGCTTTAACTCTCCCCTGCTGCAAAAGCTTCAGTCGACATTCAGGGATGAGATAGCAGCATCGGACCGTATCAGGCAGCTTTCAAAGCTTGTCAGCCGTCTCGACTGGAGGCTGAACATGCTCATTTCAGGGCCTCTCAACCTGATTTTCTTTGCAGATATACATTTCTGCCTCGCGCTGGAGAAGTGGAAACGTGAACATGCCCCTCGCATACCCGGCTGGTTCGCCTCAATGGCCGAATTTGAAGCGCTGGCTTCACTGGCAAACATGGCTTTCAACAACCCGGGCTGGGTTTACCCCGAAGTTACTGACGACTATTATGTTTTCAGGGCTGAGGAGATGGGACATCCGCTAATCCCTCCCGGCAGGCGTATCAGCAACAGTTTCGTTACAGAGGGGGCCGGAAAAGCTATTATAGTGACAGGATCGAACATGTCTGGCAAGAGCACCTTCCTCCGTACCTGCGGGGTGAATGCCGTGCTGGCCTTTGCCGGGGCACCGGTCTGCGCTTCGGCATTCACAGTCTCTCATGTCAGGCTCCATTCCAGCATGCGGATATCAGACTCACTCGAAGAGAACATCTCCTCATTCTATGCCGAGCTGCGGCGACTAAGGGCAATTATCTCCGGAGCTGAATCAGATCCGAAAGTATTCCTGCTGCTCGATGAAATCCTCCGTGGCACCAACTCCGACGACAGGTATACCGGCTCCGTAGCTTTGATAAAACAGCTGACCGGTTACGGTGCAGTGGCGATGGTGGCCACGCATGACCTACGTCTCA
>SBFZ01000046.1 GCA_006227095.1 Bacteroidota bacterium
GATTATGATCGCAAAAAAGGAAGAAGCAAAGAAAACCGGTTTTGCCCTCGGGAGGGAGAACTACAAGCTGATGGCAATAGGTTTTGCCGTCATCATTGTCGGGTTCATTCTCATGGCCGGCGGAAGGTCGGATGACCCGAAAGTCTTTTCTGAGGATATCTTCAGTTTCAGAAGGGTAACACTTGCCCCGCTGATAGTCCTGGCCGGATTTGTTTTTGAGATATATGCAATAATGAAAAGGCCGAAGGAGTAGGGTTTTGTTCTTCTTTAATCAAATAACTGCGGATGAATTGGTATGAAGCCCTGATCTTCGGGCTGGTGCAGGGCCTGACCGAGTTTTTGCCGGTCAGCAGTGATGGCCATCTTGAGATTGTGAAGTACTTTTTTGGAGGTATTGAGGAGAGTTTTCTATTTTCAGTTGCCGTGCACGGGGCTACAGTTCTAAGCATACTGGTGGTCTTCTGGAAGGATATTGCCAGGCTGCTGACGGGGGTGTTTAAATTTACGATGAATGACGAGACAGTGTATGCCCTTAAACTTATTGTTTCGATGATTCCGGTGGCTGTAGTGGGATTCCTGATGAGAGACTGGGTTGAGACACTTTTTGTTGCAGACATGGACATAACGGGTTCATTCCTTCTCGTTACAGCTCTTTTCCTTCTGGTCGGTCATTTTGTACCTAAAAGATCCAAGCCGATTACCTACGGAGGAGCCTTCATAATGGGCATTGCTCAGGCTCTTGCTGTACTTCCGGGCCTGTCGAGGTCCGGATCAACGATATCCACCGGGCTTATGCTTGGCAACAGCAAGGACGAGCTGGCACGCTTTTCCTTCCTGATGGTCATCGTGCCAATTATCGGGGCCAATTTCATGGAACTGATTTCCACCGAGACAGAAGCTGTGAACGGAGTGTTGTTCCCGCTGGTGCTGGCCTTCGTGGCTGCTTTTGTATCAGGGTATGCAGCATGCCGTTGGATGATTGATATAGTCAGGAAGGGCAAACTTGGATGGTTCGCAGTATACTGTATTGTAGTCGGACTTTCATTGATAATTTTTGCCTGAAAGTGATTAAAAAATGTTCAGACTTCGAAGAGGGTGAGGTATTGCTGCTTGATAAGCCGCTCTACTGGACCTCCTTTGACCTTGTAAACAAGGTAAAGCTGGCAATACGTCATCACTGCGGGCTCAAGAAGCTGAAAGTCGGTCATGCAGGCACACTTGATCCCCTTGCAACCGGACTGATGATCGTCTGCACCGGAAGGGCAACAAAGAGAATTGATGATTTCAGGGACCTCGACAAGACATATACGGCAGTTATCCGGTTCGGGCAGACAACACCTTCCTTTGACCTGGAGAGCGAGGTGGACGGGGAGTTCCCTGCAAATCACATTACAGAGGCTTTGTTAATGGAGAGGCTTACGGGTTTTCTGGGGGAGCAGGATCAGGAGCCACCGCTTTTCTCGGCAAAGTTCGTTGATGGAAAGAGGGCTTATGAGCTAGCGCGAAAGAAGGTGGAAAAGCGGCTTGACCCTGTCAGGGTTTTTTTTCGTGAGCTTGAGTTGATCGATTACAGCGGCAATGATGCCACTGTCAGGATTGTCTGCAGCAAGGGGACATATGTCAGGGCTTTTGCCCGTGACCTGGGCCGTGCCCTCGGAAGCGGCGCTCACCTGAGGTCACTTGTTCGTGACGCAATAGGTGAATTTCGCCTTGAAAAGGCACTTTCCCTGGAAGAACTGAAATTTTTCCTGGAAAATTTGAAACAAAGTGAAAACTCATTCGTATAAATATTCTTGCACTAACGTATTTTGGTTATGAAACTATCTCAATTCAAGTACACACTGCCACAGGACCTGATCGCGCTTTACCCCTCGAAAAACAGGGATGAATCGCGGCTGATGGTAGTGCACAGGGATACCGGGGAGATTGAGCATAAGGTGTTTAAGGACATCGTCGGTTATTTCAGGGAGCGTGATGTGCTTGTTTTCAACAACACCAAGGTTTTTCCCGCCAGGCTTTACGGCAACAAGGAGAAGACAGGAGCTGAAATTGAGGTTTTCCTGCTTCGGGAGCTGAACCGTGAACAAAGGTTATGGGATGTGCTGGTTGACCCCGCAAGGAAGATCAGGATCGGCAACAAGCTCTATTTCGGTGAAGACGACCTCCTTGTGGCGGAAGTAATAGACAACACAACCTCCAGGGGAAGGACGCTCCGTTTCCTGTTCGACGGAACCTATGAGGAGTTCAAGCAGACACTTTATTCGCTTGGCGAGACTCCGTTGCCGAAATTCATCAACAGGCCCGTTGAGCCCGAGGACAATGAGAGGTACCAGACCATCTTTGCCAAGCATGAGGGAGCCGTGGCTGCTCCCACCGCAGGGTTGCACTTCAGCAGGGAGCTTCTGAAGCGCCTTGAGATTGTCGGGGTTGAGTTTGCTGAGATAACACTGCACGTCGGCCTCGGTAATTTCCGCAATGTTGATGTGGAGGATCTGACAAAGCACAAGGTTGATTCCGAAAGGATTGTCATATCCGAGGAGGCCTCTGTTCTGATCAACAAGGCCAAGGAAAGGAAGAGCAGGGTTTGTGCTGTAGGTACAACGGTTATTCGTACGCTCGAGAGCTCTGTTTCAACCTCGGGGATGGTGAAGCCGTTTAACGGATGGACAAATAAATTCATCTTCCCTCCGTACGATTTCAAGGTTCCCGATATGCTGGTCAGCAACTTCCATCTTCCCTATTCCACACTGCTGATGATGGTTTCCGCTTTTGCAGGGTACAATTTTTTGTTTGAGGCGTACCGCACAGCGGTAAAGGAAAAATACAGGTTCGGAACCTATGGTGATGCGATGCTAATTCTCTAGCAATCAAGCCTCTCGCTTGTTGATAAACATCTCCAAATGTGTATAAAAAGTGCCGGCCCGGGTTGCCGGCATTTTTAATTTCCCTGAAATTCACATGTTCAGCGCTAAAATTTATTGCAATGAAGCAACCATTTTGCCGTTTAGTGAGTATAAATAACGTACAGCAGTCAGTGGTACCACGTAAACTACCTGTAGAATGTTGAAATTTAGAAGGGCAATACTTGGGTTGCCGGTGGTTTTCTTCGTTTTTTTCTTTGAGTCTTCTGTCTCAGCGCAGTGCGGGCCGGGGAAGATTTCGAAGGAGATACAGGGTTTTGCCTCTATTGTCACTGTCGATAATTCATACAATGGTGTTACTGGTCCTTATGCTCTTGGTATACCAGATGGAACCGGAGCATATTTTAGCAATAATGGGCAGTACATAATCATTGATCTCCTTGACACGGTAAGAGTTGGTCAGATATATTCGTTTATCTGGAGACAATATCCAGGAATCATTCCTGCATCGCAACTGTGGTGGAGTGAGTCTATAGATGGGATTACCTTCTACAACAACTCTCACTCGGGAATCCTGAGTACAACGAATCAAAGATATTTTCAATCAGATATTGTTGCAGAAAATGATACGAGGTATATCAAAGTCTTTATTAACGGCACTAATGACTTTCAGCTCGATGCCGTATCATATTTTGCTACAAAGTGCTTTTCTGAGGTTTGCGGATCAGAATATAACAGCCAACTGATTTCAGGTAATGCCACTTACATTGCCGGGAACAGTATTAATGATCCCACATATGCGAATTTTGCACCTGATGGCAGGGGAGCATTTATTAATTCACCAACTGACTTTGCAAGGTTCAGATTACCTTATGCGATTCCGGCAGGTCAATCATACTATATTATCTGGAGAGCGGCACAAAGCGGAGCACAAC
>SBFZ01000005.1 GCA_006227095.1 Bacteroidota bacterium
TTCAACAAGAAAAAAATCATCGTCTTCAATGACATCAATGTTTCACTTCTGGTTGAGAAGAAAAGCGGTGATACCAGGGTGCCAATACCTCTTGTCATTGAGCAGGTTAACAAGAAATCTGCATCTGAAATAACCCGGGAAATTGACGCAGCCAAAAACCAGGAACTGAATCCCGGAGACATTGTGCTGAAGAAAAAATCATCATTCTACCAGAGATTATACTATCACCTCCCCGGGTTCCTGAGGCGTCTTTTCTGGCGGATTCTTCTCAGGAATCCGAAAGCTGCCTTCAGGACCATGGGAAACGTTTCGGTTACCTCGGTCGGAATGATAGGAAAGGTAAACGGTTGGTTCATCCACAAATCTGTGCATCCTGTCTCATTCGGCGTGGGCTCTGTGATTATGAAGCCTGCTTTTATCGGAAATGAAATAAAACCAAGGGAGATACTGAATATGACCATCCTCGTTGACCACGACGTCATTGACGGAGCCCCGATGGTCAGGTTTCTTGGTGACCTGACAGACTATCTTGAGAACGCTAAGGAGATTGATATCATGGCTCCGTGAAGCAGCCAGACGAGGTCTGAGTGATGACTTAAAGGTCTTTAAGATTACAACCACTTCATATACCATGAAAGAAATGCAATCACTTATCAAAAAAATCATAGTCAGACTGGCTATGCTGCCTCTGGTATTATTCCTTCTGGTCATTGTTCCTGCAGGGACTTTCAATTTCTGGGAGGTATATGTCTACTTTGGCATCCTTCTCATCCCGATGATTTACATTCTCTTTTTCTTTTTAAGAAATGACCCTGTGTTCCTGGAACGCCGTACAAGACTGAAAGAGAAGGAAAAAGAACAGAAGATCATTCTTGTAGTTTTCAACCTTGTTTTTATAGCAGGATTTGTGATCCCCGGCCTTGATAAAAGATTCGGATGGTCAGACGTTCCGACAGGGATTGTTTTGATTACTGATCTGATAATCTTTCTTGGTTACATGCTCATATTTGCCGTCTTCAGGCAAAACAGCCATGCATCAAGGATTGTTGAAGTAGAGAGCGGACAGAAAGTAATTACCACCGGTCTTTACAGCATAGTTCGTCACCCAATGTATCTTGGAATCCTAATCATGTATATCCCCACGCCGGTTGCCCTGGGGTCATACTGGGGCCTGATTCCAATGTCTGGAATTATTTTGGGTTTAATCCTAAGGATTGCCAACGAAGAAAAAGTGTTAAGGCAAAACCTGGAGGGATATATTGAATATTGCCAAAGGACCAGATACAGGCTGATACCGTTTCTATGGTGATACCCTGCTGTTTTCCGGCTTTCCTTGCCATCCTGTGCAGGTAACTGCCGGTGTTCCAGGCCTTGAAAGCAAATGACACCGTGTTGGATCAGCTCAGTTTTATAATCTTGCTATCTTTGGCGCCTTAATCATCGGACCCCGGTCTCTTGAAAGGACAAAGAAATATTTCAGCCATACAGCCAACAGGTTTTCGTCAGTGGAGCAGGAAGCGGTACGCTGTCTTCAACTCGCTCCGCCGGGTGGTCCGGGTCTTTACATTATGCCTCGCATACAGCATCCTGGTAATGCCCGGAAATATTCAGGCACAGGGTGGCAGCAAGAGAATTCCAGCGCCTGACCCGGAAACCGGTCCAGGTACAATGGATCCTGATGACAGCCTGAAGCTAACCGCAGAATTCCGGTACGAAGGCCTGCAGATAACAGCAGATTCCAGGGACGACAGCCTGAAGATCCAGCATTTCCTGATGGACGGGGTGATAGTTACCGCCTCACGAACTCCCGTTGAGGCACAAAAGGCGGCCAGGATTGTTACCGTAATTTCGAAATCAGATATTGCCCGTTC
Source organism: Bacteroidota bacterium (assembly GCA_006227095.1). GTDB lineage: Bacteria > Bacteroidota > Bacteroidia > Bacteroidales > VadinHA17 > SR-FBR-E99. The sequence continues at coordinate 1,872 of SBFZ01000005.1, forward strand.
ACCGGCACAGACTCTCAATGATATCCTTCGAAACATCCCGGGGGTTGACATCCGGCAAAGAGGCCCGCTTGGGACACAGGCTGACATCTCGATCCGCGGGGGAACCTTTGACCAGACCCTTATACTCCTGAATGGGGTCAACGTTACCGATCCTCAGACCGGCCATCACAACCTCAACCTTCCGGTTGACATTGAGAGTATTGAACGCATCGAAATCCTCAATGGTCCGGCAGCAAAATCATTCGGACCCAACGCCTTCAGCGGAGTAGTCAATATCATCACCGGAAACAGCAATCCCAACAGAATCAGGGCATCACTGCTTTACGGTCAGTACGGTCTGAAAGGCGCAACAGCAGGCATATCAAATACCACGGGTAAACTCGAACAGTTCTTAAGCCTCAGCCGGACGGCATCAGATGGCTATATTGAAAACACCGATTTTTCGAACCGCACACTCTTCTACCAGGCAGAATACAACCTGAAATCAGGGATAATCGATTTACAAACTGGATCAGGTGCAAAGAATTTCGGCGCGAACAGTTTCTATTCCCTTAAATATCCTGATCAGTTCGAATCGGTAAAAACTGAGTTCATAAGCTTAAAGTACCGGAACAGGTCTGCAATCAGGATTGAACCTGCCCTCTATCTCAGGCGAAACCGCGACAGGTTCGAGCTGAAACGCGATGATGAATCTTTTCCTTTCAATCATCATAAAACAATAACCGCCGGACTTAACCTGAATACCTGGATGGTTCATCGCTTTGGAAAGACAAGCATGGGAATTGATCTTCGCAATGAACATATTCTGAGCAATGTACTTGGCAACCTTATAAGCAACCCCGTTGAAGTGCGCGGATTTGAGGATACTTACTATCTGAAATCATATAGCAGATTCAATACCAGCCTGTATGCCGAACAGGCCTTTTCCCCGGGAAGGTTCCTGGCTGCAATTGGAGTCATGGCACACCATAACCACGACCTGTCCGGTTTCCGCTTTTATCCGGGAGTGGACCTGAGCTTCCGGATGAATGATAATATGAGGATATTTTCCTCAGCCAATAAGACATTGCGGATGCCCACCTTCACAGATATGTTTTACACAAGTCCGGTTCAGAAGGGGAACCCTCATCTCAGGCCCGAGGAGGCTGTTACATTTGAGGCCGGTATCAAATACACCGGTACCATTATCAAAGGTGATATAAGTGCATTCCGACGGAGAGGATACAACCTTATTGACTGGGTAAAGGATCCGTCGCCGGACAGCCTCACCTGGAGATCTGCAAACCATGCGGAGATCAGTTTTACCGGGGTTGAGACTTCACTCAGCCTTACACCTTCAGAAGAAAATCAAGACGCGAGAATACAATCCCTGCGGTTATCCTACAGTTTCCTCAGGGCAGATGCGGAGCAGGGTGAAATGCTCTCAAGATATGCCCTTGATTACCTCAGGCACCAGGTAAATTTTTCCGTCGACCTCAGGGTAGCAACCAGGCTTTACAGCTCAACCACGGTCACCTGGCGTGACCGGACCGGTTCATGGCAGAATGCCACCGGAGATGTTATCTCCCATAATCCTTTCTGGCTGGCTGACACAAGGTTTTCATGGAAGGAGAAACATTTTACAGGCTATGTTGAAGCTTCGAATATCCTCAACACCCGGTATTTTGATTTTGGTGGCCTTATCCAGCCGGGAATATGGGTCAGGGGTGGGATTACCCTGAATCTGGAATACAGTAAAAAGAAATCCGATACCGTTTAATATTGAAACCCTGGCACCATATATTTATGTACTGGCTTCGAGCCTGGCAGAAGAACTGAAGCCGGCATCTCTGCCGGCTTCAAGTTGACCCACCTGGGCTCGAACCGGACCGAGCGTAAAGAAAATGCCCGGTGGGCATTTTTAGCGAAGGGGCCGGATTGC
>SBFZ01000409.1 GCA_006227095.1 Bacteroidota bacterium
GGGAGTACGTTTAACTATGCCGCACCTCTCTATAACAGACTAATAGAGGCCTTTGAACGGAATGATCTTGAAACTGCAAGAAAAATGCAGCAGAAATCAATTGATATGATTACCCTCCTTGGCAAATACGGTGGTATAGCCACAGGGAAGGCATATATGAGGTATATCGGACTTGAATGCGGAGAATTCAGGCTGCCTGTCAGGAATATGAGCAGCTCAGATTACCAGGCTTTTATAGAAGATGTGAGAAGGCTTGATATCGAAGATCTCCTGTCTAAATTCTGAACCGCGGTGAAGGCAAGAGTACAACCACAGGCAATATCACTCCTTGCATTTTTTATTTTGCTAACATCTAACTCATGTAACAGAATGAATGTTCTATGGACTGACCTGGTCCCGCTTCCGCCAGCCCCGCAAGCAATGGTACAGCCCGGAGTAGCCGGCCCCTTTGCCGGGCTGCATGGTAATACCCTGGTTGTGGCAGGAGGGGCAAATTTCCCTGACACCATGCCATGGCATGGCGGAAAGAAACAGTATCATGATGAGATATACCTTCTGCAGTTGCCGGCCGGCAACACGGGCTGGATAGTGTTTTCGGCAGGAGAGGGTCTGAAACACCCTGTTGCATACGGTGCATCAGCATCAGTAAATGCAGGTGTGGTTTGCATGGGGGGCGAAACAGAAGAGGGTATTACTGATGAGGCTTTTATCATATCAGTTGCCGGAGGCAAACCGCTTATAACTCCCCTGCCGCCCCTGCCTGTACCGGTCTCGTCAGCCGCAGCCGCTTCTTCAGGTTCTTTTGTCTACCTTGCAGGTGGCCTGACTCCCTTTGGCTCAACCAATGCTTTGTGGTGCCTCGACACCGAAAACCTGGCCGCAGGATGGAACAGGCTGGCTGATATGCCACTGCCTCTGATCAACAGCGTCATGATTGCCCGGCGGGGAAGGGAAACTGCCATGTGGATCATCGGGGGACGAACCCGCGGGCTGTCAGATGATACTTCTGAGATCAGATCAGAGATCTTCAGATATTCAGTGGAGGGTGACTCCTGGACTCTGGAGGGGGATCTAAGCGATGGAGATAATATCCTGAAGCTTGCGGCAGGCACGGGAGCTGCCATTGACGGAAGATACCTCGCCCTCTTTGGTGGTAATGACGGATCTGTTTTCAACAGGGTCGAATCAATCCTTTCTGCCATGGCCAGGGAGTCAGATACAATCCGGCTTGGACAGATGAGACAGGAGTATATCTCCCTGCAGGAAAGTCACCCCGGTTTTTCAGGAGACATCATAATTGTTGACTCTGAAACCGGACAATGCTTCCGGGCCGGAAAGATACCGGGTCCGGCTCAGGTAACCACAACTGCTGTGGAGACCCCGTGGGGCATTGTGATACCTTCAGGTGAAATTAAACCGGGAGTCAGAACACCCGAAATAAAAATGGCTAAGTTCAGGTAGACGGATATGAACAGGACAGACCTTGGAACAGTGGCAGATCGATACCGGAGTGCGTTGCTCGACGATGTTATCCCTTTCTGGATGAAATACTCCCCTGACAGGGAATACGGCGGTTTCCATACCTGCCTTGACCGGCAGGGAAGGGTTTATGACACAGACAGGTTTGTCTGGCTCCAGGGCAGGGAGGTCTGGATGTTCAGCCATCTTTACAATAATATTGAAAGGAAACAGGAGTGGCTTGACATGGCATTATCCGGAGCCACATTCCTGGAGAAACATGGCAGGGATCAGAATGGCAATTTTTATTTCTCACTGACCCGCACCGGGAAACCACTGATCCAGCCATACAATATCTTTTCAGACTGCTTTGCCGCGATGGCTTTCGGAGAACTTTTCAAGGCTACCGGTATCGCAAGGTACGGAGATATTGCCCTTGGAACATTCAATAATATCATGGCGAGGTCTGACAATCCCAAGGGTATCTGGACAAAAAACTATCCCGGAACCAGGCCTTTAAAAGGGTTTTCTCTGCCTATGATCCTCAGCAATCTTTCAGGTATAATCTCAGATCTGCTTGACCAGGAGACTGTCGGCCGTATTGAAGACAGCTGCATCCGAGAGATAATGACTGTTTTTTTCAATCCGGATCATGGTGCAATACTTGAAAATGTGGCTCCTGACGGATCTTTCTCTGACAGTTTTGAGGGAAGGCTTCTCAATCCCGGCCATGCCATCGAAGCAATGTGGTTCATGATGGATCTGGCACAACGAAGGGGCGACAGAAGCCTGGCGCTCAGGGCCACCGAAATAACTGTTGAAACACTTGCCCGAGGCTGGGACGAACAATATGGTGGGATTTTTTACTTCCTTGACGTAAAAGGGCATCCTCCGCAGCAGCTGGAATGGGATCAGAAGCTATGGTGGGTGCATATTGAGACACTGATCTCACTTGCAAAGGGATACATGCTTACAGGAGACCAGAGGTGTCTGGAATGGTTTGAACGGGTAGACTCATACACATGGAGCCATTTCCCCGATCCTGAATACGGAGAGTGGTACGGTTACCTGAACCGCCGGGGAGAGGTACTGCTGCCTCTCAAGGGAGGAAAGTGGAAAGGATGTTTCCATGTGCCGCGCGGATTGCTGCAGGTATGGAAAGCCTTCAGTACTTTGGAAACGGTTAAAGCTGCAGATAAATGAAAGAGGTCAGCGGAAAAGAAATACCCGGGGGAAAGATGTCACGGGAAAAAGCCACCGGGAAAGAGACTGGCGGCGAAAGAAGATACGCCTGGGTGGTGGTTGCCCTGCTGTGGGTGGTGGCGCTGCTGAACTATATGGACCGGCAGATGCTTTCGACCATGAAGAACGCCATGATGATTGATATCATGGAGCTTGAAAAGGCGGAAAACTTCGGCAGACTCATGGCCGTCTTCCTCTGGATTTACGGACTGATGAGCCCTGTCGCAGGCATTATTGGTGACAGGCTGAACAGGAAGTGGCTGATAACCGGCAGCCTCTTTGTCTGGTCAGGAGTCACCTTCGCCATGGGTTATACACATGACTATGATGTTTTATATGTGCTGCGTGCCATAATGGGTGTAAGCGAGGCTCTCTACATTCCGGCAGGACTGTCACTGATAGCAGACTATCACCAGGGGTCAACAAGATCACTGGCTGTGGGTATCCATATGACCGGACTCTACATGGGGCAGGCCCTGGGGGGCTTCGGCGCAACCGTGGCCGAAAGTCTCTCGTGGCAGAAGACGTTCCATTATTTCGGTATTGCGGGCATTTTCTACAGTGTCATACTTATCCTGTTCCTTCGTGAATACAGATACCGGGAAAAAGCAAGGAAGACGGCCTCGGGTACTTCCGGCATAAAATCTGTTGTATCCGGACTTTCGATTCTGCTTGGTATGGTAAGTTTCTGGGTTATTCTCTTTTACTTCGCCATACCCAGTGTGCCCGGATGGGCTGTCAAGAACTGGATCCCCACACTCTTCTCCTCGAGTCTTGGGATTGAAATGCCGGTTGCAGGTCCGTTGTCAACAATTACAATTGCTGCCTCATCTCTTGTTGGAGTAATTTTCGGAGGAATCCTGGCTGACAGATGGATATTGAAAAATCTCCGGGGGCGGATCTATACGGGAGCCATCGGTCTGTCACTGACCATCCCGTCGCTGCTGCTGATCGGCTTCGGGCACAGTTACCTGTGGATTATTGGCGGTGCTATCCTGTTCGGTATCGGATACGGCATGTTCGATGCCAACAACATGCCGATTCTTTGCCAGTTTGTGGTGCCC
>SBFZ01000169.1 GCA_006227095.1 Bacteroidota bacterium
TGAATGAGCGTATCAGTGTTATCATCTCATTCACATTGTCAGCATCCACCCTGGCAGTCTGCACCCGGTTGCCGCCGATCCGTTCAGCCACGGCATCACACTTTGACTTTGTCCGGCTTGCAAGCATAATTTCCTTGAAAACATCAGGCATATGTGCCATTTTTGTCACTGCAACGGTGCCGACGCCTCCTGCGCCCACAACAAGTACCTTTCCCATCACGTTTTATTTAGGTTCTGTGCAAAGGTAATTTTTTTGGACATTTTTTCCGGCGCAGGGATGCGGTTAGTATAAAAGTTATATTTTTGCACACGTATCAATAGAGTTGTCTTTTATGGACGATTATCACGCGAGCCGTTATATTAATTTAGTTCTGCAGAGGTAAGCCGGAAACGGTACCTCCGCGGGACGGAAAATAGGAGGTACTAGAATGATTACTTACTGGCAGATGATCCCGAACGGTCTCCTTCCGTTAAACGCATTTGAAAAAGGTTGCATCGTCAACGTCACTGACCCCACCCCTTCGGAACTGGGTATCCTGAAAACAACCCTCAAGGTTCCTGAAGACTTTCTTGCTGACATTCTTGACGTTGACGAGCGATCTCGCATGGAGGTGGAGGATGACACACTGCTGATGATCTACCGTATCCCCTACCAAAACCAGTCAAACGGCATTCCGTTCACAACCATCCCGCTTGGCCTTGTCCTTGACAAGAACAGCCTGGTTATCATTTGCCACCGCAACAACGAGGTGCTTGACGACTTCTTCAGCCGCAGCGGCAAGGGGATAACCATTGAGACAAAGATAGACCTGATCCTGCATCTCTTCCTCAGGACAACGATGTTCTACCACCGGTACCTGAAGCAGATCAACAACCAGACTGCCATGATAGAGCAGGATCTTGAGAAGTCGACCCGCAACAAGGAACTGCACCGGCTGCTGAAGATGGAGAAATGCCTGGTATACTTTACCACCTCGCTCCGTTCAAACGAGATGATGATGCTCAAGCTGAAGAATTCCAAGTGGATACGTGACTATGAGTTTTCATCGGACCTGCTTGAGGAGGCCACGATCGAGAACCGCCAGGCGATTGAGATGGCAAAGATATACAGTGATATCCAGAGCGGCATGATGGATGCATTTGCCTCGGTCATCTCCAACAACCTGAACATCGTGATGAAGTCGCTGACCATCGTCACCATCATACTGATGATTCCAACCCTCATTGCCAGTTTCTATGGCATGAATGTTCCCAACCGGCTTGAGAACAACATGAATGCCTTCTGGTTTATACTGGGAGGATCGGTAGTGCTTGCTGCCGCAGGGGTAATGCTCCTCAGAAGGAAAAAGTGGATGTAGCCGCCGACTGCTACCGCAGACTGGGACCCCTATCCGCCTCCTCCCCCGGCGTCCCAAACTCCTACTGTTGACTGGAACTGCTGACTGCCGACTGCTGACTGCCGACTGCTACCGGCCCAGATGCGCCCTGATTTTCTCAAGGTTCTGCGGGGTTCCGCAATCAAACCAGTAACCCTCATCGTGGAGGAAGGTCCTGACGGTATGCTTCTTTGCCAGCATGAGATAAAGTGAAGTCAGGGAATAGATTCCATCCTCCATGAGCTCAAAAATGGAAGGAGAAATGACATGTATCCCCATAAATGCCAGCTCTTCGAGTTTCCGGTTGCTTTCCACAGTCAGTATCTCCTCCTTTGTGGCGTTGTTGCGCCAGCCGCGAAGGCGTCCGGACTGGTCAACGAGCAGCATCCTGTTACCCTTCCCGTGCCTGACCGCAAGCGTGGCGAGTGCGTCCGAATTGCTGTGCTGCCGGTACATGGCTGCCAGGTCAATATCAGTAAACTCATCCACATTATGGACCAGGAAAGGCTCACTGTCAAAGAAACCCTTTGCCCTGTACAGCCCCCCTGCCGTGTCAAGGAGTTCATCACGTTCATCTGAAATTGTAATGGCATAACCTTTAAGACGAAGCTTTTCAATCTCCTCTGTCATCAGTTCAGGGTGATGATGGATATTGACGATAATGTCATTAAACCCCGCCCGGGACACTCTCTCAGTGATATGTTCAAGCATGGTCTTGCCATTGACGTCTGCCAGTGCCTTGGGCCTGGCAGCTGTCATCTCTCCCAGCCTGGTACCCAGGCCGGCTGCAAATATCATTGCCTTCATTTCCCCAGTGCAGAATGTTTGACGTTTACTTCAACGCCCGGCATGGCTGAGAGCATTGATGCCACCCTTTCGGCACCCCAGACTGACCTGTGCTGGCCGCCCACGCAGCCAAAGGCGGCATGTATGTCGAGGATCCCTTTTCTCCTCATCATTGGCAATGAGTTGCGGATAATGTTTGTACAGTCGCCGGCGAAGGCTACCGCCTCATCATCGTTATTGAAAAACTCGATCACCTCGGGGTCAAGGCCTGTAAGATCACTCAGCTCTGCCACAGTAACCGGGTTCCGCAGGCCGCGGCAGTCAAAGACGAAGCCGCTGCCGCTGTCATAGTTTACTGCCCTTCCCTTTACATAGGAAAAGCTTTCAATATGGACTTTTACCAGGTCCTGGTAATGTTCCAGGATGCGGTATTTCCGCTGGAGCGGTACCGCAAGCGAGGCCTTTTTCAGTTCCGGCAGGTCAATCCTGACAGCATCACTCTCAAGGAGTTCATTCATCAGCTCTACTGCCGGTACGATGCTCTCATTGAATGTTGGCTTGTTCTCGTGAAGTCCCCTGAAGCCGAAGGCACCAAGTGCCTGCATCAGCCTGATGAGGGTGAAAGCCCCCTGGTACTGTTCGAGTGACTCCCTTGGCTTTCCCGTGGCTTCAGCAAAGAGGTCCAGGTGCCGGTCAATGGTCTTCTTCCTGATCGCGGCCGGTATAAAGGCCTTGGCATCATATGTGAGCGAAGCAATGTCATATTGCGGAGCCCCGAGCCGTCCTCCCTGGTAGTCAATATACCATGGCTTGCCATCAAGGATCATTATATTGGCCGTCTGGAAATCGCGGAAGAGGAAGTATTCCTGGCCGGCATCAAGTAAAAAACGGGTCAGGATCTCGAAATCACGCTCCAGCCTGGTTTCATTGAATGGTGCTCCTATAAGCTTCAGGAACATGTACTTGTAATAGTTCATGTCCCAGACAATACTCTGGCGGTCAAAGCTGCGGTGCGGGTAACAGAGCGAGAGGTCGAGGCCGCGGATTCCCTCTGTCTGAATCCTCACAAGATCCCCGGCAATGGTGAGGAACAATGCCTCGGTCTCTTCATTGAACCGTTCCTCATCAGTACGACGGGCGAGCCATGTAAAGAGATTGATGTCTCCCAGGTCTTCAAGAAAGTAGATTTTCTCATCAGGATAGTAGACATAAATCTCAGGGACCGGCAAACCCTTTGATCTGAAATGGTTTGAGAAACCAACAAAAGCTTCATTCTCCTCCCTGCTCGGGTTGTATGCCCCTATCACCTGGTCTTCACGGCATATGAGCCTGAAATAAACCCTGTCTGATCCTGACTGGGGAAGGCGGGTGATTACCTCTGGAGGTGACCCTTTCCAGCGCCCGAAAGCCTTTTCTACCCTGGTTCTTATATCCATTTCAGAATTTTATTATGATCTTTTTCCTGTAAAGTATGTAGCCAAACGCCCATATTATCATCACCTGGATGATTGCAAAGAGCAGGCTTGCAAGTTTCTGCTGCTCGAACAGGGGGCTGCAGATATGTGTGAATATCCAGTTGTAGAGGCTTACCTCCCCGATCTT
>SBFZ01000304.1 GCA_006227095.1 Bacteroidota bacterium
CCAGCGGTAGATGTAGAGCCATGGGTCGGCAGTTGTGGAGCTGGTTGCATAAGCATATCTTTTATTACGCTTTGAATACAATGCGCCAACATTTATACGAAGCCAGTCGTTCACCTGGGTCCCCAGCTTTATCGATCCGTTATAACGTCTGAAATCATCAATTTTTGATGGCTTGATAATACCTGTCTGATCGAGGTATCCTAGTCCTATATTATAATCTGTATTCCCGCTCTTCCCGTTTACGGAGAAGTTATGAAGCTGTGTCGGAGTCCACTCTTTTACCATGTAGTAGTATGGATCATAGGTCCTCAGGCCGATCTTCCGGTTATTTGCATCAACATACCAGTCACGTCCAAAGACCATGGGATCGTCAGGTTTGACAACATCTCCCCACTTTTCCTGCCACTCCACTGCCTTTTCATATCCTTCCCGTGTAACCATCCAGAAGGCACCAGCCACAGTTCCGCCAACCCTTTCAAATGCTGCAAGAGTGTATTCCAGTGCATCCAGACCGGCCATATCCATTTTCTTGGAAATGTTCTGGAACGAAAGATTGCCGTTGTATGATACATTCACACCCTGGTTTTTTGCCCCTTTCTTGGTGGTAATCAGTATGACCCCAAAGGCTGCTTTTGCACCATATATGGAAGCAGATGCAGCATCCTTCAGTATTGAGATTGACTCAATATCATCAGGGTTGAGCATCTGAATCGAAGGAATCTCTACGTTGTCAACAAGGATAAGGGGTGATGATCCGCCCTGAAGCGAACCAATCTGACCACGAATTTTCATAATAGGGTCAGAACCAATTTCACCACTTGGTATAACCACGCTTAGTCCCGGCATGGTTCCCTGGAGACCGCGGCCGGCATCAGCAATAGGTCTTGCCTCCAGCGTCTTTTCGATATTTACTGTAGAAACTGCACCAGTCAGGTTGGCTCTTCTCTGAGTGCCATAACCGACAACCACAACCTCTTCAATAAACTCAACATCAGGAGACAGACTCACATCAATCCTGCCGGACGCGCCAACAGTAACCTCCTGCGATGAATATCCCAGGGAAGTGAAGACAAGGACCTGCCCCGGAGAGACATTGATTGAGTAAACCCCGTTAAGGTCTGTACTCGTACCGGTGGTAGTGTTTTTGATTATCACGTTGACGCCAGGCAACCTTTCGTTCGTTGTGGCGTCAGTGACATTACCTGTCACGATCTTAGGCTGAGCATATATGCTTTGTGAAAGCATCAGTCCCAAAACCGCAAACAACATTAATAGTTTTGTTCTCATGTGATTGGATTTAGGGTTAAATAGTATAGATTAGGTTATATAATTAAGACTTTAGGTTCGCTATCCCAAAAGCAAGTTACATATTTCTATGAATGATGTATTACAAGTTATCACTTTTTTTCTCAATTATTCCGATTCCCGGCCGGTCCGGGAGTGTGACCCTTCCGTCAACAACCGTCATCCCATCATATACATCATTGCTGATCAGCAGGTTGCCGTCAAGGTCCGCCCAGTCGACCAGCGGTGAAAGTTGCGCGGCTGCAGAAACTGCACATGAAGTTTCGGTCATACATCCTATCAATATCTTCATGCCCATCTGCCTTGCCATGGTAATCATCTTGTATGCGGCATCCATTCCGCCGCACTTCATGAGCTTGATATTGATGCCGGAATAGATCCCCTTCATTGGCAGGAGGTCATCAACCGTTTGCAATGCCTCATCAGCCAGAATCGGCAGAGGACTCCTCTCCGTAAGCCACGCAATGTCATCAAGCTGTTCCTTTGGCATTGGCTGCTCAATGAACACTCCTCCCCTCTCACTTATGTAATGTGCCATCTCAAGGGCATAATTCCTGTCCTTCCATCCCTGGTTGACATCGACGAAGACAGGCACACCGGTAACTGACCTGACCGTGTCAATCATCTCCCTGTCATTGTCCCTTCCCATCTTTATCTTGAGAAGTTTGAAAGCAGAGGCTTCAAGAGTCTTTTCCCTGACTACATCAGCAGTGTCAATTCCGATGGTAAAGCTTGTCACCGGCGTCTTCTGGGGATCAAGTCCCCAGAGCCTGAACCAGGGCTGACCCAGGAGCTTCCCGGTAAGGTCATGAAGAGCTATGTCAAGAGATGCCTTTGCCGCATGATTGCCTGGCATGATACCATCAATATAAGCCAGTATATCCTCTCTCATGAAAGGGTCACTGAACTGTTCAAGGTTGACCTTTGACAGAAAGCTGAGCACCGACTCATGGCTTTCTCCAAGGTATGGAGGCATGGAGGCCTCACCGAAACCCTTTACACCATCATATTCGATGGTGGTAAGTACCACCGGGGTGGTGGTCCGGGAGCTGGCAGCCACGGTAAATACATGTCTGAGCTGAAGTTCATAGGGCCGGTAACTCAATTTCAGCGACCCTCCTCTTTTGCCGGCACCCCTTATGGTTCCGGCAACCGGCTCACCGGCCGTTGACTTGCAGCCGGCTATCATTGCACCCGCAGCAAGTCCTCCGATCTTGATAAAATCTCTTTTCTTCATATGAAAAAATAAGTCCGTATAATAAGGTGCGTCTTTCCCGCATCTAAATCACATCAGAATGCGGTATGACAGGTTTATCAGAAATACCAGCCGTGCTGTGAAACGCGCTGCAATCCCTTTCCCTCAGTGAAACCGGTCACTCGCCTTGCGCCCTGCAGTATCTCCAGGAGGTAAGCACTGTAGTTGGTCCTCGTGGAGTCGAAACTGTTAATCTTAACCAGCCGTGAAGAATGAATGAATTCGGTGTCCCCAATATACATGCCTGTATGCGTAATCCTCTTCTTCCCGTCCCTTACTCTTCCGAAAAACAGGAGATCTCCCGGAGCCAGTGATTCACACGGATTTTCGATGCTCACCTCTTCTCCATACCTGAACTGGCCCGAAGCGTCGCGGGTCATTATCACCCCGCCGTAATAATATACGGTCTTTGTAAAACCGCTGCAGTCTACTGCCTTGGTGGAGGTACCTCCCCAGAGATATGGTGAACCCATGAACAACCTTGCAAACTTTATGAGCCTCTGTGGTTCTGTGCTTGCATTCTCAGCCCACTTCCTGAAATCATCCGTCTCCTGCTTCTTCACCTCCCCGGTTCTGCCGTCAGGAAGCAACACGGTCAGGTTTCCTCCCCTTTCACCGGTTTTGACCAGGATTATCCCGAAAACAGCATCGGAGACAGTCTCTCCGGCAATTCCGGCAATCACGCCGGTGTGGCCAAGATAAATCACTCTCTCAGAACCTTTCCATGCTGTCAGTTCCTCATCACTGAGCTCGGCAACCGGATCATCGGTCCAGCCAATATAGGAGTCAGGTGTCTGTATCATCAGCCACCCTCCCCGCTTGTCAAGGATTTTTACCGGCGTGCCCATCAGCGCCTGGGTTGCCATCTCGGCAGAATGTGCAGGCTTTGTCCGGATATTGCAGACACTCACACTTATCAGACCCCAGGGCTTCTCCACCACCGTGGGATCAGGAATGATGGTTATGCTGTCTGCATAACTCCGTCCCGACGCATCGAGCATCTCAATTATTGCACTCTTTGCCTCGGGAAGATCGGTCTTGCCTATGGCAGTCAGTACACCACCCTCTGACACGGCAAGGGTAACATCGCATACCGATTCGGCATGCTGGGGAACCATCACAGCAGCAATGGAATCAAGCTGTTCCTTCAGTTCTGAAGGAACTTCCTTATTCTGACAACCTGCAAGCTGGAT
>SBFZ01000206.1 GCA_006227095.1 Bacteroidota bacterium
GAGGATATGGGTACCCGGTGCTGTTCAACTTCCCGGCAGGGCACATAGGTGATAACCGTGCCATTTACCTGGGCCGCAATGCAAAAATCCGCCAATCGGGCCGGGAGGCTGTCCTGAACTGGCTGTAAATAAAGTCTGAGGTCTGAAGGTCTGAGGTCTGAAGGTCTGAAAGTCTGAGGTCTGAAGGCCACGACACTTCACAGGCAGGATAATACGGCAGTATGGTCAGAAAGCTGCCAGCAGCAGATTAATATCCTTTGAAAGAATGCCGAACTTCTGGCCCAGCACCTCGTTGGTGAGGATGCCGTTATAAATGTATACCCCGCTCCTGAGGCCGTTGTTGAACTTGAGCATGGGTGTTATTCCGCCAGCATCGGCTATCTCCTGCATAAGCGGCCTGAAGACGTTGCTGAGTGCTATAGATGCTGTCTTCGGAACCCTTGAGGGGAGGTTCCAGGCGGAGTAGTGTATAACGCCGTGCTTTTCATAGATGGGGTCTTTGATTGCCCTTGGCTCGGCAGTCTCAACGCAGCCACCGGTATCCACGCTCAGGTCGATGATCACCGATCCGCGCTTCATCCCCTGCACCATCTCCTCGGTCACATAGAACCATGGCATCAGTATGTCGGTTGAGAGTGCACCTATCAGGACGTCGGCAGACTTCAGTGCCTTCTGCAGTACCTGGGGGTGGAATGTTGAGGTATAGAGCCTCTGTCCCAGCAGGTTCTGGAAATTGCGCAGACGGTGTACCGAAGTATCAAACACCCTTACAATGGCTCCCAGTCCCAGTGCGGCCCTGGCAGCATATTCTCCTGCTGTATTGGCACCGATGATTATAACCTCGGTGGGGGTCACTCCTGTCACCCCGCCCAGCATGACTCCTTTCCCTCCGGAGGTGCTGCTGAGATATTCCGAAGCCAGCAGCACCGAGGTTATACCGCTGATTTCACTCATTGATTCCACCACGGGAAGCATCCCGTCACTGTCCTTGATCTTTTCGCTTGCCAGTGCAGTCACCCTCTTCCGCATCAGTACCGAGATCGTCTCCTCACTCATGGTGGCGGCATTCATGAAAGAGATGACCGTCTGTCCTCCCCTGAGCATTGAAGCCTCTTTATGGGTGAAGGGGGCTATCTTGATAATTATGTCACAATCATAGATTTTTGTTGAGGTATCAGCAACAATCGCACCGTTGTCACTGTATTCCCTGTCGGTAAAGCCGGAATCATGACCGGCACCGTTTTCCATGAAAACCTCGTTTCCCGCATCGGTCAGGATCTTTACGGCCTCCGGAGTGAGGGCAATCCGCTTTTCATCATCGAGGGTATCATGTGGCATACCGATCGACATCTGCCTCCTTCCAACAGCTTTTTCAACCATCTCTTCCCTTGGCAGGAAGGCGCTTCTGGCAGTTTCATTCATCTGGCTTCGTTTTAAGGGTTAAACGGAAGAAAAATCTCAGCAGATCAAAATTAGGATTTTAATTGGACAGAAAGCAGAAATGACCTCAATATTGAAGGGCGGAAGCCGGTTGTTGAGATGATGGCCCCGGCGGGGGATGAATCATGAAGGCAATTCAATTGCCTGCCCCAGGCGGGAGATGAATCAGGAAGGCAATTTCATTTGCCGGCCTCCGGGGGAGGTATACTGATATCCTCAATGATCCTGCTGCCGTCAGGTGCGACGGTGATTGAAAGTTTCATCGTTTCAGGGGGCAGCAGCGGTTCAATCAGTTCGGGCCACTCCATGAAGCATGGTGCTCCGGAGTCAAAATACTCCTCGATGCCGAAGTCAAGTACTTCGGTTATCTGCTTGATCCTGTAGAAGTCAAAATGGTATACCGGCTGACTGCCTGGGCGCCTGTATTCATTTACGAGTGTAAAAGTGGGACTGGTAACCGTGTCGGCAACACCCATCTCATTGCAGATAGCCCTTATAATAGTGGTCTTGCCTGATCCCATCTGGCCGTAAAAGGCGAATATCCTCCTTCCGGTTGTCTCCTTAAGGAAGTGCCTTGCCGCATCATGCAGTCGGCTCCGGTCAGCTATCACGATTCTCATGCGGCAAAAATAACAAATCAAACCGGTTCCAGCGTGACCAGGGGAAGCATCATCTCCTGGAGAGAAATGCCACCGTGTTGTAATGAGTCACGGTAGTATGAGACAATGTTGTTGTAGTTGTTGGGATAGACCAGGAAGTCACCTGCGCAGGCGAAGATATACCTTGAGGTGATGTTTGCCATTGGCAGTCCTGCTTTGGCGGGGGCAGTTATCTCAAACACCTCGCGGGGGTTGTAATCGAGGTTCCTGCCTGTTTTGTAGCGCAGGTTCATCGATGTCTGCCTGTCACCCACAACCTTCACCGGCTTCTGCACACGCACGGAACCGTGATCGGTGGTAATGATGGCGCGCGCACCGCGTGCTGAGACAAGCCTGAGCAGTTCCATCAGAGGTGAGTGGATGAACCATGAATGGGTAAGGGTGAGCCAGGAGGCTTCATCGGCAGTCATATCACGGATAATGTCGATCTCGGTGCGGGCATGGCTGAGCATGTCAACGAAATTATAGACAAGCACATTCAGGTCGTTGGCCAGCAAGCGGGAGACCTTTTCATTCACGCTCCTTCCTTCGGCATCAGAACTGATCTTGTTATAGCTCCACTTGCAGCTTATCCCTGCCCTCTGCAGATTTTTTTCCAGCAGTTTCTCCTCGTTCAGGTTCTTGCCTTCATCCTCGTTTTCATCTATCCAGAACTCTGGCATGAGTTCTCCGATGGCCCCCGGCATGAGGCCTGCAAAGAGGGCGTTGCGGGAGTACTGGGTGGTGGTGGGGAGAATGCTGAGGTAAAGCTCCTCGTCGACGGTACGCATAATTTGCCTCAGGTCGCCGGCGATGGTCTGCCACTGGTCGAGGCGCATGTTGTCAATCACGATGAAGAACAGGGGGGTCCCCTTGCTGATCATCGGGAAGACCCTTTTTGCCATCACTGCCGGGGAGAGAAGGGGCCTGTCGGCTGCATCGGCAGAAACCCACCGCATATAGTTTCCGGAAATATATTTTGCAAATGCCCTGTTGGCATCAGTTTCCTGCATTCGAAGCACCTCACGCATCCCGGTGTCAGATGACCTTATCAGTTCACCCTGCCAGAAGGTCAGCCGGCGGTACAGCTCACACCACTCCTCGAAGGAGGAGGCTGATGAGATCATTCCGGTTATGCTGCTGAATTCCTCGCGGAAGACCGTGGTGGTCTGCCGTGTGACTATCTCTTCGATGTTCAGTATCCGCTTCAGGGTAAGCAATATCTGCTGGGGCTTGACAGGCTTGATGAGGTAATCGGCTATCTGTGACCCGATGGCTGCATCCATGATATCCTCCTCCTCACTCTTGGTGATCATCACCACCGGGATGGAGGGCCTGATGGCCTTTATCCGGCGGAGGGTCTCGATACCGCTCAGGCCGGGCATGTGCTCGTCGAGGAAGATGATGTCATATGCCTTTTCCCTGACCATGGAAATGGCATCATTCCCTGAGTGGCAGGTATCAGTTTCGAACCCTTTTTCATTGAGGAAAAGGATATGTGACCTGAGAACACCTATCTCATCATCAACCCATAAGATTCTTATTTGCCTCATTGTCAGCCTTTAACTTTACCGCAGGTTGGGATATTCCCGGGAGTGAAAGATAGCATATCTGTCGATATTCTTGTCTTCCCTGAATTTCTGCAGGTTGTCACGGCTGATGACAAAGAGTTT
>SBFZ01000388.1 GCA_006227095.1 Bacteroidota bacterium
CCATTCAAATAATAATTGCTATGATAGAAGATATAATCAACCAAATATTAGCTGAATGGAATCCAATTGAGGTTCCAGATGTTGTGGCAAAAAACGAGTATAGAGTATACAGTCAAGCAATATTAGGTATTATCAATGATAAGAAAGCTTTAGAGGAATACCTGGAGAATCTACTTATAAACATTATTGGCTTAGATTATGACCCTTCAAGCAAAGAACAAAAGAACGATTTGATGTCTGTTGTTGAGAAATTATTTTCATTATCAGGTAATCATTATAATGATACGTGAGTACCAAGTTTAAATCGTGAACCTGAGTTTTGATTGTCCAAAGTAATAGATGTTGTTAGTACCAACAATGACTCGCAACCACATTTAGGATATTGTTCCAATCAGTGTGTTCTGGGTAGCAGGCCTCATATCAGCCCTGATAAGAAATTGGAAACTGCTGCTGCACGAAAACAATTAGAAGGATTCTGATTACCTGATTGTATCACACAGTTCCCGGGGAGAGCCGCCTGGCCTGAAATACTCCATAAGTTCACCCAGCCGTCTCCTTATCAACTCTGTGCCGGTGTTTCCTATGCTGCCGGTGTGTGTGTATTCCTCCAAGGTGGGGACGGCAAATGAACCTGCCCCTGCTTTTTTTGCGACCTCCCGATATGCATCCCTGAAGGGAACACCTTCACGGACCATACGGTTTGCCTCTTCTACGGAAAAGATATCATTGTACCGTGCATCACTTATAATATCCTTCCTGACCACAATCCCTTCCAGTGCGCCTCGCATAACCTGCACAAGCTCCACTATTCCCTCAAATGAGTCAAAGAGCAGCGCCTTAAGCTCCTGGAAATCGCGGTTATACCCCGGTGGCAGTCCGGCTGTCATGAGTGTCACCTCGCCGGGAACAGCCTGCAGCCTGTTGCAGCGGGCCCTGATGAGCTCAAACAGGTCGGGATTCTTCTTCTGAGGCATGATTGATGAACCCGTGGTTAGGTCATCTTCCAGGGAAACAAAACGGTAGCCCGGTGACATGAACAGGATCACATCCGAGGCGAACCTGCCAATGGTATTTGCAACAGAGGCAATGGCGCCTGTCACCTGCCGTTCGGTGCGGCCGCGGCTCATCTGGGCATAGGGTGAAGTGACTATCAGCCTCTGAAATCCCAGCAGTGAGGCTGTCAGCTCCCGGTCAATGGGCAACGAGGTGCCATACCCTGCAGCGGTTCCAAGCGGCGAGGCATCAGCCAGGGCGGACGCACCGGCAAGAACTTGCAGGTCGTCACACAAACTCTCGGCATATGATGCAAACCAGAGTCCGAATGATGTTACCATAGCTGCCTGCATATGTGTGAATCCTGGCATAAGATCATCCCTGTGCTTATCGCTCAGGTCCAGGAAGGAATCCGTCAGGTCCTTCAGTTCATGTGCCAGCAGATACGACTGATGCCTGATATAGAGGTGAAGATCAGTAAGTACCTGATCGTTCCGCGAGCGGCCTGTATGCAGCTTGCCTGCTGCCTCCGCTGCCACAGCTGCCTGGCTGGCCTTGTAGCCGGCAGAGGGATTTCCGGGGGTTTTCCTGACTGGTTCACTGCCCGGGTGGCCCGGGTCCGGGTTTCCCGGGTTCTCCCTTGCCATTTCCCCAAGGCGGATCTCAACCCACGAATGGATGTCCTCATACTCCTTCCCGATAGAGAATCCTTCTTGCTCGACCTCTTCAAGGAGCCGGACCAGGCCGGCGAGAAGACTCTCCTTCTCACCGGCCGTGATCAGCCCGCACCGCTCAAGCATGATAGCATGAGCCATGGAACCAACAATATCATAGGGCGCCAGCCTCGCATCATAAACCCTGTCACTGTCACAGGTGAAGCTGATGAGCGAATCCCTCGTCTTTCCTCCCTTATCCCACAAGTGCATCTTCGGTCACTTTCTTCTTGTTGGCCTCCATGATGGCATGATGAGCCATCAGCCGGATAGCGTTGATCCGTATGAACCCCAGGCTGTCAGCCTGGTTGAAGCCTCCCTCAATGTCCATGCTGGAAAGCTCCTTGTTATACAATGACGACGGCGACTCACGTCCTTCGATGATGATATTGCCCTTGTAAAGGATCATATGCACCACCCCGTCAATCACTTCCTGGCTCTTGTCCATGGAAGCCTTGAGGAACTCCATCTCGGGCGAGAACCAGAACCCGTTGTAGACAAGCTCGGCAAACACCGGGGCCAGCATGTTGCGAAGACGCATAACCTCCCGGTCCATTGCAATACCCTCAATATCCTTGTGGGCAGCATAGAGTATTGTTGCACCCGGGGTCTCATAGATGCCCCTCGACTTGATACCCACGAACCTGTTCTCAACCATGTCAAGAAGTCCGATGCCGTTGGTGCCGCCCAGCTTATTCAGGTAGGTGAAGAGTTCCAGCGGGTCACTGTGGCTGGTTCCGTCATCCTTGTTGGTAACATTTACCGGGATGCCATCCTTGAAAGTGATGGATATATGTGTCTCTTTATCAGGCGCATCCATTGGCATCGCCATTTTCTGAAGGATCTCCTTTCCGGCGAAGTAAAGCGGATCCTCAAGGATGCCTGCCTCATGGCTGATATGCATAAGGTTGTCATCCTCACTGTATGGCTTGGAGATGGAAGCCTTGACCGGGATACGGTGCCCGGCAGCATACCTGATCATGTCTGACCTGCCCTGGAACTGCGACAGGAACTCTGCATCCTTCCATGGAGAGATAACCTTGATATCAGGCTTGAGGGCATAGTAGGCAAGCTCGAAGCGCACCTGGTCATTACCTTTCCCCGTTGCGCCATGTGAAACATAATCGGCTCCGTACTCAATGGCGGCCTCGATCTGCTTCTTCGCTATGAGCGGACGGGCAAGTGCCGTTCCCAGGAGATAACGGTCTTCATAAACCGCGTTTGCCTTTACCGCCTGGAAAATATAGTCTGTGACAAACTCCCTTTTCAGATCTTCGATGATCACCGAAGAAGCGCCAATTGCGAGGGCCTTCTCGCGGACCGCCTCGAAATCGTCATTCTGTCCCACGTCAGCCACATAGGCAATTACTTCATATCCTTTGTTTATAAGCCATTTGAGAATCACAGAGGTATCGAGACCCCCGGAATAGGCAAGCATTACTTTTTTCATTTTCTGAATAGTTTTTAGTTGTCTGAAAGAACCCGGGTGCCGCAGTAACAGATTGATAAGTATCAGATTATCTGGCGCCGGGTAATCTGTTCAGGTTTTTGTTATTGTTTTTGATTCGAATATTGTACTGAGACACTCTTCAACTGCCTCGTTGCTGATATTATCACGTGGAATGAGCAGGATAGTGTCATCACCGGCAACCGTTCCTGCTATCTCATACCGACCGGCACGGTCAATCCTGATGGCAACTGCAGGGGCAAATCCAGGCAGGGTGCTGATCAGCAGCAGTCCCCTGGCCCAGGTCATTCCGGTTATGGCTGCACTATCATTCCCTGGCGGCATCTTCACTGCCTCCTCCCTCGCTGAGGGCAGTAAATAGCGGTAACCACCTCTTCCGTCGAATCCCCTGCTGATACCCAGCTGCCTTAAATCGCGGGAGAGTGTAGCCTGCGTACACTTCATCCCTGTGCCCTCCACAAGTGTGAGCAACTCCTCCTGTGACCCTACCACATTCTCCCTGACGAGTTTTTCAATAAGTGCCAGCCTTGATGCTCTTTCCATGCTGTATTTTTATTCATTTAGGATGCAA
>SBFZ01000050.1 GCA_006227095.1 Bacteroidota bacterium
GATGAAGGCCACTTTCTTCCTCTGGGCATCAAAAATGGGTATGGATTCCTTCCTTTCGTGGGATGAAGTGGATCTTATGAGCAGGTACTCCATGGTTGGCGGTGTAAGGCCGTTTGCATTCGGATCACATACAATGTCACATCAGTTTCTGCTGAATATGAAGGCTGCCCTCGGCGGGGGAGAAGCCTTTGCCGCCTACCTCGATGAGGAACTGGGCGGTTCAAAGATTCTTATTGAACGGCATATCTTCGGAAGCGTGACAGCCCTTGCCCTTCCGTACGGCGACGGAGCAGGAGATCCGGATATCGAAGCGGCTGCCAAACGTCACGGATACCGTTACATAAGAACTTCTGAACGGAATGTGACCGGTACCCCTTCCTCCGACCTCTTCAGGTTGCCCAGCCTGCCCCTGCTGGATGATACCGGCCAGACCCTCATCGGAACCTACCTTGGCATCGAATAATAATTCTGCAGACTAATACCCAAACCGAAATGAAAAAGAAAACCACCGATTGCTGCCGCTTCAGGTCTCATCCCTGGCACGGGATCGACATTGGAAGCCAGGCCCCGGAAATCGTAATGACTTATGTGGAGATGGTTCCCACTGACACAGTCAAGTATGAGATGGACAAGATCTCCGGTTACCTGAGGCTTGACCGGCCGCAGCGCTATTCCAACGTGGTACCGGCACTCTATGGTTTCATTCCCCGTACCCTGACCGGCCCGGCCGTGGCGCAGAGAACGATGGAGAAGACAGGAATAACAGGGCTCAAGGGCGACGGTGATGCAATGGATATATGTATCCTGACCGAAAAGGATATCACACACGGTGACATACTCGTACTGGCAAGGCCTATAGGGGGTTTCAGGATGATAGACGGAGATGATGCCGATGACAAGATTATTGCAGTACTGTATAATGATGCAGTATACGGTGAATACGGAGATATAATGGACTGCCCCCAGATTGCCATTGAACGGCTGAAGCATTATTTCCTCACATACAAGGACCTGCCGGGAGAAAAGAGGAGGGTGAGCATAGCCGACATATATGATACCCGTGAGGCGCAGGAGGTGATCAGAAGAT
The DNA here is from genome assembly GCA_006227095.1 of Bacteroidota bacterium. Lineage (GTDB taxonomy): Bacteria > Bacteroidota > Bacteroidia > Bacteroidales > VadinHA17 > SR-FBR-E99. Next base: position 1,088 of record SBFZ01000050.1, read on the forward strand.
CAATGGAAGACTATTCGCAGGCATTTCCGGGAATGTGATAATGTGACCTGCGCCGCCGCCTGCGAACCCGTGTATATGGCGTTTTCCCCGTTTCATTGACGAACAGGCCTATAAGTTGATGACCGTACTTTAGTTTTTGATTAAGGGTTATGAAGTGCGGACGGTATATCCTAATTTTGGAAAGTGATAATTACCTTGAGGTAATTGTTTTTTTGGACAGGGAAGAACTTAACTAATGGAAAAACTGACTGACTTAATCATCGAGAGGACTCCAAAGACGCCTCGGATAGAGCTGCGATACAGCAGCGGCGAGCTTTCACTTACCGGCAGGTCACTGCCTGAAAACGCCACCAGGATTTATGAACCGGTACTTAAATGGATAGGTGATTATGTCATCCAGCCCCAGCCTGTGACCAACCTGAGACTGAACGTAGAATACTTCAATACCTCCTCTTCCCTGTGGATATCCAAGATTATGAAGACCCTGACCAGGATCAACAATCCCGATTACAGGCTGATGGTACATATTTATATTCCCCTTGAAGAGTACGATGACATGAAAATGTCAGATGATCTCCGTGATTCATTCACCCCGATCACCGACATACTCCAGGATTCCATCCCGGAGGTGAGCCTGAAGCTCTATGCCACCGATGACAGGTCAGCTGTCATTCGTGATGCTCTTGTGCTGTTTTAGAAACAGGATGGCTACCCGGTCATTTCAGACCCGGGAAATCTGAAATTTTTAGTCAATCGGCACACGGCTTTGGTCAAAAGCCTTTCATTTTTGACAAATATCCATACCCGGGTTATGAGTCTGCCGTTTGTGGAAGTGAACCCTCAAAAATTCTTGACGAACCCTTTTGTATTGGCCTGAGGTGTCCGTAAAATGAGCACATGCGATTTGTTTTATGTATTATGTGGGAGTACATTTGAATTATAAAACAAACCGTCAGGGCTATGAAAACCTACTATCAGATCTCATCGGATGTAACCGGGAAGGTTCTCCTGAGGCGAAGGAAAATTGCCAAGGCTTTGCGCTGGTGGCTGAATGAGCACGGATACACTTATAAGTACCTGTTTTATTCTGCATAAGCGATTGACCGGATTGCCCCACTGTGGCAGCAGTGAACTATCCCTAAATGAAAAAGAGAGACTGAAATGAGACTCAAGACATTGTTTTTACCGGCAGTCATTATTCTTCTGGCTGCGTGCGGCACTTCGAAAAGGGCAGCCAGTGACCCTGAGGAGGACCGGCTTTATGTTACCCGGATGTACATTGGTGACTTCCAGGATTTCAGGCATACGGCACCGGCACGGTTTGGTGATCCACACCTTATCTGGATCAAGACCTCACGCGACAGTACGTTTGGAAAGATATCAGCTTACAGCAGGGATTGCAGTTTTCAGGAGGGTGACAGGCTTTACCTCCGCCGGAAGTATGTAACCCCCGGGATATACGGGTACTGGATGTACCAGATAGAAAATGATTCCTCCGTCTTTTACAGGGTTTGTGAATATCAGAATGACAGGAAGGTACTGGTTCAGAGCTGGTATTGAGTGAGTTTGCCTCCGTTTCCCGGACAAGTTGTCTCTGACGGTTGTTATCTTTGTATCTTCCGGGAGCTGTCACTGACGGTTGTTACCTGAGTTTCTTCCGGGAGCTTTCTCTGACGTTTGTTACCTGAGTTTCTTCTGGGAACTGTCGCGGTAGACCCTGTTGATGCCGTCGGCCCTCACATTCCCTTTTTGAAACAATGTGTTTTTCATGTCATTGACCGAGTCACTGTATGCCGGGCAGACTGCACGGTTGCATGAGGCAAGGATGAATATGGCAAGGAGGGCTAAAATCAGTTTTTTCATACCTGCTAATTTAGTAAATGCTTCTCAAAAGCGGGCCTTTTCGTCACATCAGAAAAACAAAAAGCCATCCGCCTGATGGCGGATGGGCTTTTCTGCTCAGTCGGGATGCCGGGATTTGAACCCGGGGCCCCTTGCCCCCCAGACAAGTACTCTAACCGGGCTGAGCTACATCCCGTAACTTTTAAGCGGTGCAAAATTAATTAACTATTCTGATTATGCAAAAAAAAGCAGAGGGGTGCTCTGCGGCATGTTTTCAGATTATTCAGGCAGGAAAGGAATTTTTTATATTTGTTCATCCATAAATCACGTTATCCTCAAACAGAAAAGAATCATGAACCAGGTCAACCGTCGCAATTTTCTCCGCCTTGCAGGTGCAGGCGCCGCCGCTGCAGCAGCAGCTCCCGTAGCACAGGCTATGGGCCAGGCAACATCACCAGTGCCGCAGCCAGCGGACCAGGCAACAGCCTCCACGGCAGGTGCCACGAACTCTGAAACAGCAGGCAACCAGGTACAGCAGGCCAAGCCGGATACAAACATTGCTGATGCGGCAAAGATTGCCCGTGGCCCAAACTCAATGCCCGGACTCTATCCCGGACGGGTGGCCCTGGTAAAAAACACGGCATCGGTAAAAGACAATGCCATTGTTGAACAGGAGGTGTATGATATGATCGCCAGGTCAATGCTTGAACTGACGGGTGAGAAGAAGCTGAAGAAGGCATGGCGCAGATTTGTTGCTCCCGGTGAAAGAATAGGCCTCAAGGTCAACCCGGT
>SBFZ01000370.1 GCA_006227095.1 Bacteroidota bacterium
CAGAAGGCAGGAACCGTCAGGAGCAAAGGTGGCGGCACCGGCTCATTCGCAGAAGGCAGGAACCGTCAGGAGCAGTGGCGGCACCGGCTCATTCTCAGAAGGCAGGAACCGTCAGGAGCAAAGGTGGCGGCGGTTAGTCCCAGTTGAGGATCACCTTACCGCAATTGCCTTCCTCCATAACGTCAAACCCCTTCTGGAAGTCGTCTATATGGAAACGATGGGTGATTATGGGATCAAGGTTGATACCGCCGATGATCATCATCTGCATCTTGTACCATGTTTCCCACATCTCGCGGCCGTAGATGCCTTTCAGGGTCAGGGCCTTGAATATGATGTCACTCCAGGGAACCTCGAAGTTTGACGGCAGTATTCCGAGCAGTGCGATATTTGATCCGTTGTACATGTTTGAAATCATCTCACGGAATGCTGCAGGTGACCCCGACATCTCCAGTCCGACGTCAAATCCCTTCATGTGCAGTGGCTCCAGCACATCATGAATCTTTTCACCCTTTGCCGGGTTAACCACCCTGGTTGCCCCCATCTTCCTGGCAAGTTCAAGCCGATACTCACTCAGGTCACTTGCAACAATATGACGGGCACCGGCAAAGCGGGCAATGGCCACTGCCATGCTGCCGATGAGTCCTGCCCCCGTTATCAGCACATCTTCACCCAGCAGCGGGAATGCCAGTGCCGTATGGGTGGCATTGCCGAACGGGTCCATGATTGCCGCCCAGTCGTCAGGAATTCGGTGGTCGAGGAGCACGACATTCCGTGCAGGTATTTTGACATATTCGGCAAATGACCCGTCGATATGCACACCAATCCCCACAGTGTTCTCACAGACATGTTCACGCCCGCGGCGGCAGTTGCGGCAGGTGCCGCAGTAGAGGTGGCCTTCACCGGTGACCCTGTCGCCGACTTTGACATTTGTGACTCCGGGCCCTGCCTTTTCGACATATCCCATGTATTCGTGGCCGATGGTCATGGGTACCTTTATGGTCTTCTTTGCCCAGTCATCCCATTCATATATGTGAAGGTCAGTGCCGCAGATTGCAGATTTTTTGACCTTTATTATGACATCATTGTAGTCTGGTTCCGGGATGGGTACTTCCTGCATCCATAATCCTTTGGCAGCCTGGGCCTTGACGAGAGCTTTCATCTTTTGCATCGGGAGTGATGATTAATTCGTTATGACGTAAAAATAATACAAAGAGAGTTAACAAAATATGATTTTTGCCGGAGGCCGGGAGTGATCCTGCGCGAGTGATCCTGCGGGAGTGAACCTGCGGGAGCGATCCTAGTAAACGGGCTTTACAAGTTTTTCCGCAGGTTCATGACGGCTTGCCGCGCTCCAGCGTATTCCCCTCCTGAGTATCTCCAGCGCTTCGGGCACATCCATGTCTGCGGCAACATGCCCCAGGGAGGAGTAGAAAACCCTTCCCTTTCCGTACATTTTCTTCCATACCACCGGAATGGTGCATCCCTCTGACCAGTAATCATGCTCACCGGTGAATGTGGTTGTCGCGAGAACCCTGACGTTGGGATCAACATGCATGTAGTACTGCTCGCTGTGCATCCTGAATTCCCGGAGTCCCCTGGTGACAGGGTCATCAGGGTCAGTAATTGTGACAGTGTAGTCAATCACTCCCCCCGGGTGGGCTACCCATTGTCCGCCCACCATATACTGGTATGCGGGATTGTTCCTGAAAGCATCGGCAAGGCCGCCATGCCACCCGGCCAGGCCGGCACCTCCCCTCACTGCAGAAAGGAGACCTTCTTCCTGAGCAGAAGTAATTTCTGACATGGTATATGCCTGAATGATGAGGTCAACTCCGGCCATATAACCACTGTCAGTATATATATCCAGTGATGAGGTGGTATCAGCAATTGCACCTTCGGAGCGAAGCCAGGGTAGGAGTATGCCGACGTATTTGCCCGGCTCATGCCCGTCCCATCCGCCGAAGACAATAAGCACCCTTTTCCCTTTCAGATCCTGGCTTCTGCATTCCATGGGCGACGTCAGGAATAGGACTGACAGGAGGGTGACAGCCGGCAGAGAAAAATTCATTTTTGGACTCTTCATAATGTTTATTGTTTGTTATTGGTCACAATCAGGACCTTCAGCCTCACTTAAGCTTTGGGTTATTGCGGTGTCTGTCGTGGTCTCTTTCAGTCTTTTTCCTGAAGCTCTCCTCCAGGGCCATGGTCAGGTCAACTCCTGTCTGGTTGGCCAGACAGATGAGAACCCAGAGCACATCAGCCATCTCACCGGCAAGTGATGCGTCGGCTTCCTCGCTTCCCCTGAACGACTGATCACCATATTTCCTCGCTATTATTCTTGCCACCTCCCCTGTCTCTTCGGTGAGGATAGCCATATTGGTCAGCTCGCTGAAGTATCTGACACCGTAATGTTTGATCCAGGCATCGACTTTTTCCTGGGCCTGGCGGATGGTTAATTCCATATTCTGGCGGTTGATCTGGTTTTAAATTTACAATATTAGTTTCAATGCCGGTACTGGATAACCGGTCCGGGTAAGGCAAAGTGGCATGCAGGTCAAAAGGTTATTTTTCAGTCAGGTGACAACTATGGAAAGGCATGGCCTTGAGCCAAGTCATCATTTAAGTTATATTTGCCAGCAGAAAGCGTAACATCTTAAAATAACCTCTTATGAAAAGAAAAACCAGATCACTTAACAGGAGGGAATTCCTGGGCAGTGCAGCTCTCGGCCTTGCCGGGACATTGATAATTCCTGGTGCGGTCAGCGGGTGCACCGGCCGGAAAGATCCCGGACTTGTCAGGCTCGGATTCATCGGTCTTGGCCGGCAGGCTATGTACCTGATGGATGGTTTCATAAGAATACCCGGTGTGGAGGTAGTTGCCGGATGTGATGTCTATGGAATCAAGCGGACCCGCTTTCAGAACAGGGCTGACGGGTACTATGCCGGCGCGGGTAAAAGTGTCAAGGTTCAGACATATGAAAGGTACGAAGACCTGCTTGGAAGAAAGGATATAGATGCAGTAGTGATTGCCGTTCCGGACCATGCCCATGCCATGATTGCCATTGCGGCTCTCAGGGCAGGGAAGGATGTCTACCTCGAAAAACCGATGACATTTACAATCTACGAGGGACAGCAGCTCAGGAAGACGGTACGCGAGACAGGCCGGATACTTGGCGTGGGCAGCCAGCAGAGATCAGACCCCAATTTTCAGCATGCTGTAAAAATGGTACAATCAGGGGCTCTTGGAACCATCTCCCTGGTCAACGCGCATGTGGGTCCGCCGCCAAAACCGTATGACCTGCCTGCTGAACCGGTTCCCGAGGGACTGAACTGGGACCTCTGGCTCGGGCCGCTCCCGGAATCGATACACTACAACCCCGAACTGAATCCTCCGATTTCCCTTGATCCACCGCGTGATGAGGAGTTCTGGGCCGGATGGCGCTGGTACCGTGAGACGGGAGGCGGGTTCACCACCGACTGGGGTGCCCATATGTTTGACGTGGCCCAGTGGGGCCTTGGAATGGATGGCAGCGGACCGGTAGAAATAGCTCCTCTCGGCGACGGATCAGAATTCATTAAATGGGTTTACGCCAGCGGAACGGTAATGACATCGGAACCATTCAATGAGAATAATACCAAGGGTGTAAAATTCCAGGGTGAGAAGGGATGGATAGAGGTGTCACGCGAGCACTACGCCGCATCTGACCC
>SBFZ01000403.1 GCA_006227095.1 Bacteroidota bacterium
GACCTTTTTATTGCCGTGGCACACTATGAGGACACCAATATCTCGGCAGCAATACTTGCCAAAAAGCTTGGTGCCCGCAAGGTGATCGCCCGTATTGACAATATGGAATACCTCGAGCGGAACAACAAGGAGTTCTTCCGGGAAATGGGGATAGATCACCTTATCTACCCTGAACTGATTGCAGCAAAAGAGGTTATCAGCCTCCTTAAGGAGACCGGTACCACCGAGTTCATGGATTTTGCAGGAGGGCTTCTTTCACTTTATGTTCAGAAGCTTGAAAAGAACGCCCCGGTACTGAACCGCACCCTCGAGGAGGTGACCCATTCGCTCGGATCAATCAAGTACCGCGCCGTTGCAATCAAGAGACATGAAAACACCATCATCCCCAGGGGTAAGGAGGAATTCAGGGAGGGTGACCTCGCATTTGTGATCTCAACGCGTGAGGGGATTTCTGACCTGATGAAGTTCTCAGGGAAACGGAACGTTCAGGCCAAGAGCATAATGATACTCGGAGGAAGTCGTATCGGAAGACATATAGCCCTCAAACTTCAGCATGACTGCCAGGTAAAGCTGATTGATATCAACATGGAAAAATGCCGTGACCTGGCTGAAGCACTTGAAGAGACCCTCGTGATAAACGGTGATGGCCGTGACGGAGAGCTGCTGGCAGAAGAGGGACTCCAGCATATGGATGCCTTTGTGGCTGTGACCGGTAACTCTGAGACAAATATTCTCGCATGCCTGCTGGCCAAGAAAATTGGTGTGATGAAGACAATTGCCGAGGTTGAGAACATGGAATACATAAACCTGGCCGAGAACTCAGGAATAGATACCATCATCAACAAGAAGATTGCAACTGCCAGCCGTATCTTCAGGCATACAATGAATCCCAACGTGACCCAGGTCAAGATGATGACCGGTACCGATGCCGAGGTGATAGAATACAATGTACCGCAGAACGCAAGAATCACTGAAGGACCGCTGAAACTGATAGACTTCCCCAAAGACGCAATAGTTGGAGGAGGGATACGAAATTACAGGCCTTATATTGCCACCGGTGATACCCTTATCCAGGCCAATGACAAGGTGGTTGTTTTCGCCCTGCCCACCGCATTTGACAAGCTGAACAGGTTCTTCAGCGGCAGCCGGCATTAAGCTTTGGAAGATTTCGCTGCTGTTCCCGACTCCGTAAACGGATTCTGGCAAAGGGCGGCCTCGCGGCAGGTACCGTAACCGACGGCCGGCAAAGTTCGCCGGCCTATAATTCCAGTATACCCATCCCCTGCCTGAGGATGACCGGCTCGGGTCCGGTGCAGTCTACAACTGTCGATGGTTCATTGCTGCCGAAGCCGCCGTCAACCACCAGGTCAGCAAAATCATCATACTTTTCGTGAATCAGCTCCGGGTCAGTGATATACTCAATGATCTCATCATCCTCATGGATTGAGGTTGTCATCAGCGGCCTGCCCAGGTCACGGACGATGGCCATGGTTATGCTGTTGTCAGGTATTCTGATACCCAGGGTCTTCTTCCTGTGTTTGAACATTGCAGGAATCTGGTTGTTGGCCGGGACTATGAATGTAAAGGGGCCGGGCAGATTCCGCTTCAGAAGCCTGAACAGGTTATTGTCGTGAATAACGGTGTATTCTGACAGCTGACTCATCGATTCGAATATCATTGACATGTCAGGGTTACCCGGATTCAGTCCCTTGAACCGCGCGATCCTGTCAATGGCCTTTGATGCCCTGATGTCACATCCCATTGCATAGATTGTGTCAGTAGGGTAAATGACAATACCGCCCTGTTCCAGGACGAATGTCACCCTGCGCACATGATCGGGGTTCGGGTTCTGCGGGTATATCTTTAAAATCATCCCTGTAAATAAGTGACGGCAAATATATAAACTTCTCTCAATGAGGTATAATAAAAAAAGGGTAAGCTACTCACATCGCACCGCTACAACCTTCTACCCTTGCTGCCTTCCGACCCTGGGGGAGTTCAAAGGGAGCTGGTCGTATGAGACTTACCCCGCACAAAAATAGTAACTTTTCCGCGCTGCGCCAAATGTTGGTAACGGTTTCTTTCCATTACCTATTCCGCCAAATAAAGTATATTTGTTTTCAAATCTGAAAAACGCATTGAAATGGAACAGAAAAGGTCTGTCTGGAAAGAGACTCTCAACTACGGGATTATCCTCGGGTTAATCACTGTGGTATTCTCAGTGTTAACCTACATGTTTGACCTCACATTCAAAACATGGCTCATGTGGCCGAGCATGCTGCTCAGCCTTGTGGTTCTGTTTTTCCTGCTTCGCTCATACCGTGACCATTACAATAATGGATACATATCATACGGCAAGGCATTGGGTGCAGGAGTAGTTATCAATATTTATGCGGCAATTATTGCCGCCATTTATATTTATGTTCTTTACACATTCATAGATCCGGGACTGATTGATAAGTCCATGGCCGTTGCGGAAGCCAAAATGGCAGAGAGAGGACTTCCCGATGCTGCCGTGGAGCAGGCTCTGGAGATGCAGGCTAAATTCCTGAAGCCATGGATCACCACCCTTACGGCAACCATTATGAGCATATTTTACGGGTTCATACTCTCACTCATTGTTTCACTCTTCATAATGAAGAAAGGCAATCCTCTCCTTGACGAGGCTGAAGAAGAACCCGGACAGTAGTATGGATCTCTCCGTAGTAGTTCCCGCTTACAACGAAGCGGAATCATTGCCTGAGCTGGCAGAATGGATTGACAGGGTATGCACCGGGTCATCAATTGATTATGAAATTATTATTATTGACGACGGCAGTTCTGACAATACGTGGGATGTGGTAAAGCGCCTCTCGGCCGGCAACGTAAGGATCCGGGGCGTACGCTTTCGCCGCAACTACGGAAAAGCGGCAGCCCTTCAGACAGGTTTCGGCGCCTCATCCGGCGACGTGGTGATAACAATGGATGCCGACCTCCAGGACAGTCCTGACGAGATCCCTGAACTGGTACGGATGATCCGTGAGGAAGGATTTCATATCGTTTCCGGATGGAAGAAAAAGAGATACGACCCTTTCATCAAGCGAACCACCTCAAAGCTCTACAACTTTACGGCAAGAAAATTCTCGGGGATAAAGCTGCACGACTTCAACTGCGGGCTGAAGGCCTATGAAGGAGAGGTTGTGCGAAGCATCGAGGTCTATGGCGAGATGCACAGGTATATTCCCATGCTGGCACGCGAGGCCGGTTTCAGAAACATCGGAGAAAAGGTGGTTCAGCACCGTGCCCGTAAGTATGGAGTCACCAAGTACGGCCTTGACAGGTTCCTCAAAGGGTACCTTGACATGCTAACCATCAGCTTCATAACAAGATTCAGCAAGAGCCCCATGCATTTCTTCGGGACACTGGGCACACTGATGTTTCTTACCGGTTTTGTCATGGCAGCCTACCTTGGCATACGCAAGCTGGTATTTGTTTACCAGAATCTGAGAGCCCCCCTGGTGACTGACAGTCCATACTTCTATATTGCACTGGCAGTAATGATAATAGGCTCTTTCCTGTTTCTTACCGGATTCCTTGCAGAACTGGTCAACCGCCGCGCCCCTGACAGGAACCGATACCTCATAAGGGACAGGTTGAACCTGAATGATTGAGATAAGTCGGCAGTACCAGTCACCAGTTGGCAGCAGTGTTTAGAGCATACTGACTGC
>SBFZ01000351.1 GCA_006227095.1 Bacteroidota bacterium
CACCAAGTAAACCCTGCTTACAAGTCCTGAGTCCTTTAACGAAGCAACTGAGGCTGCCAGTGATCCGGCATCGGACCAGGGCAGGAAACAGGTAACGGATCTCTCCATAATTGTCTCTATTTTTTCAGTAAAAAGTTAAGAATCTGTTTCATAAGAGCATCCCTCTCCTCCTGCAAAAATATCGTTTCGAAGGGGAAGCCCATGACAAAGGTTCGTACCTCACCCCCGTGCATCACGGCAGCCGAGGTATTGTTCTCCCGGTATCTGAAAGCAGTAAACGATTGCTTGTCTGCAGGTTCAATTGCATCAGGAGCCTCTGCGGCATAAATAACATCCGATTTCCCGGCATTGAATTCAATACTGCCGGTAAAATAAGGTGCAGCAATGTCAGTAGCCGCAAGTTTGCCGGTCCTGACTGCGTGATCAGTGCGTGGCCTGAAATGGAGCAGCCTGCCGACCAGCGCAGTTGCAGCCGTATCTGCAGTCATTACGAGGTCAGTACCTGTATATGACCCGGACATAAATACGGGTTTGCCGGCATCATTGAGTCTGGTCAGTGTTTCAAGGAATCCGGGTGTATAGATGCTGAACCCGGTTTTCTTCGGATCAAAGGCAGACGGGGTCCTCTTCTCCTCCCCAAAGAGAAGATCCACTGCACACCAGGGTGAAAGGTCATAATCACCGTCTGTGAAGACCTCATCGCTGACAGAGAAGAAGGATTTTCCGGCTGCCATCACCGACCTTCCGTGTATGCGGGTGAAATCAAATGTATTTCCCGGAATGACCCTGCCCTCATCATCTGACCAGGAAGCTCCCCATCCTGCATTGTCATCATCTGTCCATGGCGATTTACGATCGAAGTCATACTGGTCGCCGGAACTGCTGAAGTTATACCTGTCAGCTACCCCGCGGTCTTCCCACCATGCCACTCCGGCCATACCTCCGCGGTCAAACCAGACAGGGCCTGACACCCTGTCAAATCCATTGACTATCAATACTGTACCATCAGCGTCAGGATTGATACCGACTGCCAGTTCCTCTGACGGGAAGCTCTCACCTCCGTCATTGACAGCTGTAACCCTGAAACTGTAAACGGTATTGTACTCAGGCAGCTCTGTAATGAGTTCCGTTCCGCTAACTGCAGTTCCGTTGTCAAAACCGTCGTCGCCCCTGCGGAGATATACCCTGTAGGATGACGGTTCAGCCGTGGATTCAAGCGGATCTGTCACAGGCTGCCATCTCAGCCGGACGGTTTTTCCTCCGACAGGATCAATGGAGAGGTGTGAAACCGGAAGAGGATGAACGACATACTCCCTCCCGGAAACATCTGCCAGGTACCTGAGCATACCCTTGTAGACCGCCCGGCTTACATGGAACCGGAAGCGGGGATCAAAACCGTACCTCTGGTCTGCAAGATTCTGGTGCGAAAGCAGTTCCAGGAGCATGGCGGGCACATCAGGCTTGCGGGCCTCATAATATGACCTGTCCCACATTGCGCGGCGGGTCCAGTCAGGATTGAACAGCACCTTTATGTCTTCCGTTATCTGTGTCTGAATTATATCCGTGAGGTCCCTGCTTGCCAGCCTGCTGGTCCCGTCGGGAAACCTGCCCCCGTTGGTGAGGGTGGAATAAATGCCCAGGGTACCAATGACGGAGTCATCGGGGGTGACACCGGCATCTGTATGAAAGGCCAGCGAAAGATCAACAGGCAGGTTCATTCCGGGCAGACCTGATTCATCCGGGTCACGTGCCAGAAAATTTACCCATTCTGAACGTGACATGTAATCATCATTATAGTCATTCTTTCCCTTGTTCGGCGTATATACCAGGGTATCAGGGAATCCTGCAGACTGCAGCCAGTATCTAGCCCCTTCCAGGAATCTTGGTTTGCCGCTCAGCTTCCAGCTGTGGTTTATGGTTACCTTACCAGCTTCGGTGGCAGCCAGCCCGCTGCCGGCACTTAGAGAGGTCTGGTTCAGCAATACCGATTCAGCCGGCCGGCGGGCCACATTTCCCATACCGCCTCCAAAACGAACGGCATCAACCAGCGCGCCGGAACCATCCATCCCTGTTATTGTCACTGAACCCCGGCTGGCATCGGTGCCCCTGTCAAAGAGAAATGATCCGAGCCACAGCCATGTTCCGCCTCCCATCGACTGATCAATAATAAATTCAGTATCACCGCCGGTATGGGTTACCCTGACATTAACCTTCCCGGTATACCCTGTTACATGCGGATAGGCTACGGTTACACCATACCAGCCTCTCTCAGGTATCTCCGGGACAAATAAGGCTGAGCCGCCGGTTATCTTAAGCGAGGTGCCCATCATGAAAGGATTGTCACCCGTAAACAGTGTGTCCCTGATCAGGTATCCCCTCCCTGCAGCGACAACCCCGGCGGTATCAGAAAGTTCAAAGCGTGAAGCTCCCGCAGACTGGTCATTGTCAACAATAACCTCGTTAACCTGTATATCCCTCTCCCTTGGCAGAAAAACCGTTGCACCCGAGTTTTCCAGCATTGGCGCAAGATATGGAAGCACATAGGCCATAACTGAGATATCCTCAACGCTGCCGAAGAGTTTTGCCCTCTGCCACTCCCAACGGTCAAGCGGCATATCAAAATAATATCCGTGGCTGTGCCATAATGCAATATACCTTCCGTCAAGCCCTTTCACAGGTGTGACGGAATTTACACGTGATATTATCCGTGGCGAAACATACCTGCTGCGGGTTATTCTCTCCTCATCAGCCGGTATTGAATACCTGAAATAATTAGGGACCAGGCTTTCCAGACTGAATTCACCTGCATACAAAAAGATACTGTAACCGGAAAACTTCCTCCCCAGGGCTGACCTGACGGAATTCCCGAGTGAAGTGAGGCTCTCCTCCCTTACAGGATTGTAAAGGGTGGCAGGGGGAAACCAGATTTTAACCTCCTTTTTTCCCTCGTCAACCTTGACAGAATCTATCTTCATTTCATCCGGAAAAATCCACCCGGGAATAGGGCTTACCCAACTCTTTAATCTTGACCCTGCCAGACGTTCTGCACGGCCTGTTTTCTGCCCATGCGACGGCTGCACGGCAGCAATCACAAATATCAGGGACAACAGCAAGCGAAAGGGGTGTGATACTCGCATTTCCGGATAGATTTTGCTGAATATAGTAATAATGATCCAAAAGTAGAAAAGTTTTTAAAATATGTCATACATCTGACAAAAAACTGATTGTATCAATAAAATATTTACATTTGTTATAACTTAGCAGAACAAGAGTGAGACGGATAAGTCGTCTGATTTCTGTAACATGCTGATTAGATGTTTAAAAGTCATTTCCCGACTAAGATGATACTGATTGCAGACAGTGGCTCTACAAAGACTGAATGGAGAGAAGTGAAAGACGGGATTGCGGGGAGGTCATACATCTCTACCGGCATAAATCCCTTTTTTGTTTCGGGCGAGGAAATAATCCGGCTCCTTGGAAAAGAGTTGCCTGAGCTGAAGGATTCGGGTGTCAGCCGGATATTCTTTTATGGTACCGGTGTAAGCAATGCTGCAAAAGCTGACATTGTAAAGGGGGCTCTATCTTCCTATTTCGGTTCCAGGGAGCTGTTCATCGGCAGTGACCTTCTCGGGGCAGCCAGGTCTCTCTGTCAGAATGAACCGGGT
>SBFZ01000215.1 GCA_006227095.1 Bacteroidota bacterium
GGATTCAGGGATTTCGGCAGGAAAATGAGGGGATTTATCACAGGGGAAGCCCTGGTTGCAGCGGTTGAGTCACGCACATCATCACCGGTGAGGATTCTTCGTGACCCGGTCACACTGACCGCCGAAGGAATTCAGGGACTTTACCCTGCCGGAGAAGGTGCAGGCTATGCCGGAGGAATAGTCTCATCGGCAGTTGACGGGATGCTTCTGGCACAGGCATTAATAAAGAGGCAGTAGGCAGTAGGCAGTAGGCAGTCGGCGGTTGGCAGTAGTAAAGTTGCTGAAATACAGGCATTTATTGCAATTGCATTGAAGTGACTATTGCCTATTGCCTATTGCCTACTGCCTCTCCTTGCAAACTCTGAACAGATTATGGCGGCAGCCATGCTGACATTAAGTGATTCCAGTCCTGCTGAGGGACTTGGCGGACCCGGGATGGTTATCCGGCTGGTCACATGGCGCAGGAGTCCTTCAGAAATGCCTTTCGATTCATTGCCGAAGAGTATGAGTCCTTCACTTCCCAGCTGGCAGTCATAAACCGGGTCACCGTCAGTGGTGGTACCGTAAACAGGCATACCCTCCGCGACAGCCCCGGACAGGAGAGCTTCAAGCGGCCTGTACCAGACGCTGACATGCATGAAAGCGCCCATGGTGGCCTGTATGACTTTCGGGTTATAGAAATCAACAGAATCAGGGGAACAGATAATGTTCTCCATCCCGAACCAGGCCGCAATGCGGATGATGGTTCCCAGGTTGCCCGGATCCTGCACGCACTCCAGCACCGGTGTCAGCCTCCCATGAAGGAGACCGTCACTGTACTGCCTTTTCTTCATCTCAGCCACCGCAAGGACGTTGTGGGGCGTTCTGAGAGAACTAATCCGCCTCAGCTCATCATAGCTCACAGTGACTGTTTCATCGGATCCCATGATTACGGCTTCCGGCTCCCCGTCAATCCACTCGGGTTTTCCGGCGAGGAGTGCCACCCTGTTTCCGGCAAGTATATATTCCCTGACAAGTTTGTCTCCCTCGATGATGAAAAGCGAGTTTTCCTCCCTGATTTTTCGCTTCTGCAGCGAAAGAATCAATTTTATGTGGTTTCGGGTGATAGTCCTCAGCATTCTCTGTAATTGAAAATAGAGTTTATAATGGTATATTTGCGTGCACCACTCTTACCGGGAAAGTGATTCACCAGAGAGCAAATATAGAAATTACCGGCCCCAAACTGTTTCTGCTGGCGATCATTATTTTTACTTTGGCTTCATGCAATCCTACCAAGTATGTTCCGTCCGGTGATCTGCTTCTCAACAGCAACGAGCTTGCCATCAGCACTGATGACCAGGTATTGCCGGCCACGGTGAGCCGCGGGGCCATGAAACCATATATACGTCAGCAGCCGAACAAAAAGATTTTCGGGGTAAGGTTTCATCTCGGGCTTTATAACCTGTCAGACCTGGAAAAGGAGAAGTGGCCGCATGGATGGCTCCGGAGAATCGGTGAAGAGCCGGTTATCTTCGATGAGGTTGCTGCTGACAGGTCAGCCGGGCAGATTCAGAGTTACCTGTGGTCAAAAGGGTTCTTCAATGCCAGGGTGAATGATACCGTCAGTATAAAAGATGAGGAGGCAAAGGTGGTTTATGATGTCACCCCCGGAAGACCATATACTATTTCTGACATCAGGTATGAAATCCAGGATTCAGTCCTGCGTGGCCTTGTCATGATAGACACTGCCAACTGCACAATTGAGCGCGGCATGATCTATGACGTAGACCTTCTCCAGAGTGAACGGCGCAGACTGGAACGGTTTATCCGTGACATCGGCTTCTATACCTTTTCCACGGAAAATATCTATTTCCGTATTGACAGCTCCCTGATGAGGCACCAGGTGATAGTCAACTATGTGGTTTCTCCCGAAGTTACCTTTGACGGGCTGGGACGCCGGTCTGTCACACCGCACAGGATGTATCGGATAAGGGATATCTATGTATATCCGGATTTTGATCCCAGGAGTGCACTCACCGGCGGTGCAGAATATACGGCCACTCTTGATACATCATTCTACAGGGGGATCTACTATGTGTCACCACCCGGCCGTACACTGGTCAAGCCGGAGGTTCTGACCCAGGCTATTTACATCTCTCCCGGGTCACTCTACAGTGTTACCAATGCCGAAATGACCCAGCAGCATCTCAGTGACCTGAGAAACCACCGCCTGGTCAGTGTGTCATTCGTTGATGCGGAGAGCATCTCAGGCAACAGGAGGGATGAAGGGAAGCTTGACTGTATCATACAACTGACCCCGGTACAGAGACAGTCATTCACAGTGGAACTGGAGGGAACAAATACAGGCGGCAACCTGGGTGGGGCACTTAACCTTATCTATCAGAACAAGAGCCTGCTCAGGGGAGCCGAAGTCTTCAGCATGAAACTCAAGGGAGCCTATGAAACCCTTACAGAGAATGTAAGCGGTTTCAGGAATACCCAGCAGTTCGGCATTGAAGCAAATCTCAGGATACCGAAATTCATGATGCCGTTCCCGGCAAAGGAATCATTCGTCAGGAACAAAGACCCGCGGACAGTTATCCAGGCCGGTTACAACTACCAGAAGCTTCCCGTCTTTGCACGGTCAGTGGCAAACACCTCACTGGGATACTCGTGGAACGGCAACAAATATACCAGTTTCAGCGTTAACCCGATCTCCCTGAATCTGGTGAAGCTTCATTACATTGACCCTGAGTACCAGGCAATGATCGATACGATGCCCTATTTTGCCAACTCACTCCGTGACGTCAGGATAGTGGGAGGCAGGTATGGCTTTATCTTCAATAACCAGAAGATACAGAAGTCAAAGGATTTCTGGAACATCCGGGTCGGATTTGACATTGCAGGCAACCTTCTGAACGCCGCATACAGGACAGGAAACGCACAGCTGGCACCTGACGGAACCTATCATTTATTCAATCAGCCGTTTGCGCAGTTTGTCAAGGGCGAGGTGGATGCCACCTATAACTACAGGTTCAATGAGGCCAGCAGCATAGCATACCGGGTCTTTGCAGGTGTGGGCTTTCCCTACGGCAACTCTGAGGTTATGCCGTTTGAGGAGCAATATTTCGGAGGAGGTGCCAATGATATAAGGGCATGGATGGTAAGGACCCTGGGCCCCGGCTCCTATATCCTGCCGGAAAGCTCCTTCATCAACCAGACAGCCGATATGAAGCTGGAGGCCAACGTTGAATACCGCTTCAGGCTTTTCTGGATCCTGGAAGGGGCTACATTCATTGACGCCGGAAATATATGGACAGTCAGGAGTGACGCTGACAGGCCGGGAAGCAAGTTCGGATTCCGTTCGTTCATGGATGATATTGCGGTGGGAACCGGCCTCGGGCTGAGATTTGATCTGAAGTTTGTGCTGCTGCGTGCCGACTTCGGTCTCAAGCTGCGTGACCCGCAGGAGACTGACGGCTCAAAATGGATACTCGCGAACCGCCCCTTTAACCGCAAGCAGGATGTCACCATGGTAATCGGTATAGGATATCCTTTCTAGCTTTTAAGGCAGTAGGCAGTGGGCAATAGGCAATAGTGTTGACAATAATAAGGCAGCCGGCAATAGGCAATAGGCAATAGTGTTGACAATAATAAGGCAGCAGGCAATAGGCAATTGGCAATA
>SBFZ01000269.1 GCA_006227095.1 Bacteroidota bacterium
AGAGAGATATATTAAAGAGATCGAAGCTAACAGTAACTGACCTCATGAACTCAGCCAGGATAGCTGTAAGATATGCCAGGGCGCTGTTCGACCTTGCCCTCGACAACAATGTTGTTGACGGTGTCTACAGTGACATGAAGGCATTGGGCAAGCTCTGCATCATGGAAGAAGTGAAGGCGGTGATCGGCAACCCGGTCATACCAATGCAGAAGAGAAAGCAGGCCATTATCGCCCTTGCCGGCGACGGCGCTGAAAAGCTGACGCTGAACTTTATCGGACTCCTTTTTGACAATGGCCGCGGTGATTACCTGGCTGCGGCAGCCAGGAACTACATTGACCTCACCCGCAGGCACCGGGGGATACGCCAGGTGACTGTCACCACTGCAGTTCCGGTTGATGAGGCAACAAGGAAGGAGATGGCCGGACTGATTTCCGGAGAAAAGCCAGGCTCAATCGAGTTCACCGAGCAGGTTGACGAATCAATCATTGGTGGTTTCGTTCTCAGGGTTGATGATTCATACATCGATGCAAGTGTAAGAAACAGGCTCAACAGATTCAGGAAGGAGTTTTCACTGGCAGCTTATGCCGAAAAGTAGACAATAAGATTTACAGATATGACTAATATTAAACCCTCAGAGGTATCACAGATTTTAAAGCAGCAGCTTGAAGGAGTAAAGACCGCCATCGACGTTGAGGAGGTGGGAACGGTGCTGCAGGTCGGTGACGGTATTGCACGCATTTACGGCCTCAGGAATGTCGGATCCAACGAGCTGATAGAGTTTGTTGAGTCAGACATCAAGGGGATTGTCCTCAACCTTGAGGAAGACAACGTGGGAGCGGTTATCCTCGGTCCCTCGGAGAAGATCAGGGAGGGAGATATTGCACGCCGTACCGGGAGGATTTCCTCCATCATGGTTGGCGAGGGTCTGCTGGGCAGGGTCATCACCACCACCGGTGAGCCCATTGACGGCCGCGGCCCGATCACCGGAGAACTGTACGAAATGCCTTTCGAGCGCAAGGCACCAGGCGTCATCTTCCGCCATCCGGTCAAGCAGCCGGTACAGACGGGCCTCAAGGCCATTGATGCCATGATACCTATCGGCCGCGGCCAGCGCGAGCTTATCATCGGCGACCGCCAGACCGGAAAGACTGCCATTGCCATTGATACCATCATCAACCAGAAGGGCGAGTACGAAAAGGGTAAGCCTGTCTATTGCATATATGTGGCAATAGGGCAAAAGGGCTCAACCGTGGCAAACATTGCCGCCACACTCGAGAACTACGGTGCCATGGATTATACAGTCATCGTCAGCGCCACGGCAGCAGACTCTGCGGCAGCACAGTTCTATGCCCCATTTGCCGGTGCGGCAATAGGCGAGTTCTTCCGTGACACAGGCCGAGATGCCCTCATTATCTATGATGACCTCTCAAAGCAGGCGGTCTCATACCGTGAAGTCTCCCTGCTGCTCCGCCGCCCGCCCGGCCGCGAGGCATACCCGGGTGACGTTTTCTACCTCCACTCGCGCCTGCTGGAGCGAGCCGCCAAGATCATCGGGTCTGACGAGGTGGCAGCAAAAATGAATGACCTTCCCGATTCAATACGGCACATGGTCAAGGGAGGCGGATCACTGACAGCCCTTCCGATCATTGAGACACAGGCAGGAGACGTGTCAGCCTACATACCCACAAACGTGATATCGATCACTGACGGCCAGATATTCCTTGAGTCAAGCCTCTTCAACGCCGGTATCAGACCTGCAATCAACGTTGGTATATCGGTGTCGAGGGTGGGAGGCCACGCCCAGATCAAGTCAATGAAAAAGGTGGCCGGAACACTGAAGGTTGACCAGGCACAGTACCGTGAGCTGGAGGCCTTCTCGAAGTTCGGCTCGGACCTTGACCCTGCCACCCTGGCAGTGCTTGACAAGGGGGCAAAGAACGTGGAGATACTGAAACAGAACCAGTATTCGCCGGTGAAGGTCGAGGAACAGGTTGCCATCATCTACTGCGGCACCAAGGGGCTTCTGAAGGATGTTCCCGTTCATAAGGTAAAGCTCTTTGAGAATGACTTCCTGGCCTTCATGCGTGACAATCACGGTGATGTGCTTGAGAACATCAAGAAGGGTATAATCAATGATGAGGTGACAGCTGTCCTTGACAGGGCCGCCGCCGATGTTGCCTCACGCTACCAGTCGCGTTAGCATACAATTGAAAAAATCAGATGGCTAATCTAAAAGCAATAAGGGTCAGGCTCAGTTCGGTCAAATCAACCCGCCAGATCACCTCTGCGATGAAGATGGTGGCGGCGGCCAAGCTGCGCAAGGCACAGGATTCCATAGTCCAGCTCAGACCCTATGCCGATAAGCTCAATGAGATCCAGGCAGGGCTAAGCGCCGCACTCCGCGATACGGAAATCGAAAACATTTATGCTGAACGGAGCAAGGGCAACGGGAAGGTGTTGCTGGTTGTGATAACATCAAACAAGGGGCTTTGCGGGGCTTTCAATGCCAACGTGATCAGGGAGACAAGACGGATCATGTCTGAGAAGTACCGTGACCTTACCCGGAAGGGAGACCTGGCGGTGATCACGGTGGGCAAAAAGGCGAATGATTCACTCCGCAAGCTTAAATGCAACATTATTGCTGATCACAGTGATCTTTATACAGGCCTCACCTTTGACCGGGTCGCCTCACTGGCTGACAGGCTGATGCAGCTTTATGTGACCGGGGAATATGATACAATTGAGATAATCTACAATCAGTTCAAAAACGCTGCGGTGCAGAATCTCACTGACGAGGTCTATCTTCCGGTGACCATGGCTGCCCCTGATGGTGGTGCATCAGCATCAGCTGACTATATCTATGAACCTGACCAGGTGAGTATTGTCTCTGAACTTATCCCCAAGACCCTGCGCATAAAGCTGTACCGGGCCCTTCTTGACTCATTTGCCGCCGAGCACGGGGCAAGGATGACAGCCATGCACCAGGCTACGGATAATGCCACCGAACTTATCAGGGATCTTACCCTGCAGTACAACAAGGCACGCCAGGCCTCGATCACCAACCAGCTGCTTGAGGTGGTAAGCGGCGCTGAAGCGTTAAACGGATAGGAGGAGAAAGGAATATGTTCACCAGCGATTACCTGAGAGAGCTGTCAGACAAGGCAATTTCAAGCCTTGGGGGTACACCGGAGGCGGATAGGCTCTTTGCTCCCGTGAGATACATAATGTCTATCGGGGGGAAGAGAATCAGGCCGGTGATGTGCCTTATGGCCTGCAACCTCTTCAGGGACAAGATCGATGAGGCCGTGATGCCGGCAGTGGGCATAGAGGTTTTTCATAATTTCACCCTCATCCATGATGACATAATTGACAGGGCTGAGGTCAGGCGGGGGTCGCCTACGGTTCATACCAAATGGGGTTCAGACCAGGCTATACTCTCCGGTGACGTCATGGCCTTCGTGGCCGGGGAATGCATTGGTCATGCACCTGAGAGGTCACTGGCAAAAGCAGTGAAGCTGTTCAACCGTACTGCCATTGAAGTATGTACCGGCCAGCAGCTCGATCTCGATTATGAAAAAAAGGGTGTGGTGTCGGAAACAGAGTACCTGAGGATGATTGAACTCAAAACTGCTGTTTTGATTGCCGC
>SBFZ01000372.1 GCA_006227095.1 Bacteroidota bacterium
CCCGGGGGGCATTTTTAGCGAGCAGCCAGATTGCAGGGGAGGAAAGTATCAGTATCAGTAGGCAATAGTGTGGCAAAGCCATTGAGAAGATCAAACGACATCAATCTTTTATAACTGCTGACTGCTGACTGCCCACTGGCCCTGCCGACTGTAGACTGGCACTGCCGACTGTTCACGGTACGGATACCGCCACCGGCAGAATCTTCCCGTTGAAGAATTTATTGCCGTTGACTGCGAAATCTGCAACAAATTTGCCCATTTCCGCAGACGATACCGGCGCTGTGTAGCCGGGGAAAGCCTTCTGAAACATTTCTGTCTGAACTGCCCCGGGACAAAGGCAGTTGAATGATACTCCCCTTTCTGCATATTCTGCAGCCAGGCACTCCGTAAGCACAGCCAGTGCTCCCTTTGTGGCGCTGTACCATGCCAGTCCCGCAAACTTGAGACTCCCCTGGAAGCCCCCCATGCTGCCTATGTTTACCACGTGAGCCCCCTTTGACATAAGTGGCAGAAGCTCAGTAATCAAAAGGGCAGCCGCAGTGAAATTTACCGCCACCGATGATGAGATGTCCTCTTCACTGTGCTCTTCAAATGGCTTGTTAACCAGGTGTCCGGCGCAGTTAATAAGTATATCTACTTTCCCCGCCTCCGTTTCAAGCCTCTTTTTAAGCTCTCTGAGCGATGATCGGCCGGAAGTGATATCCATGGGTACAGCAACAATATTATTGTGCCTGGAGGCTCCGGACACGGCCAGGAGTGCTTTTTCGCTCCGTGCTATGGCCCAGATCCGGTTTCCGGAGTCCTCTGACAGTCTTTCTGCTGTTTCCCGGCCGATCCCTGAGGATCCACCTGTTATAACTATATTCATCTTATTGTCAGTCTGTTTAGGTTAAAAGCAGTTAATTGTGTGAAACAATTACCGTAAATGTACTGATTTTTGATTTTATTTGTAGCCTCAAAATGAGGTTGCTGCATCATATGAAGAAGGTTCTGATAGTGATTATGTTCCTTGCCGTTGCTGCCGGTGCGGCAGGTCAGTATGCCGAAACCGGAAAAAGCGAGGAGAGGCCGCCGCTGAAACAGCGCTTTTTCTTCGGAGGATCTTTCGGCCTCCAGTTCGGAACAGTCACCAATATCGAGGTTGCACCGCTGGCCGGAATCTGGCTGCTGCCAAGAGTGGCTGTCGGGGCAGGACCGTCATATCAGTTTTACAAGGATCCCTTCGGCAGAACATCAATCTACGGCGGGAGAGCCATGCTTCAGCTTACCATGATCCAGGATCTTAATAATCTTATTCCCATTGGATTGAATACCGGCATTTTCGCACACGCCGAATACGAGGCATTAAGCCTTGAAAGGGACTTCTTTACAACCGGTTCTGATGGAAGCCGACGGATGTACTATGGCAGCTTCCTCGCAGGAGCAGGTATATCA
Source organism: Bacteroidota bacterium (assembly GCA_006227095.1). Classification (GTDB taxonomy): domain Bacteria; phylum Bacteroidota; class Bacteroidia; order Bacteroidales; family VadinHA17; genus SR-FBR-E99. Next base: position 1,435 of record SBFZ01000372.1, read on the forward strand.
CAACCTACCGGAAAAAGATCAAGCATGAACATCACATTCCTCTGGTGCGTTACAGGAAATGAATACGGTATATATGATACCCCGGAGATCAGGGTTGAGTTCTACTTTTAATTGATATAATTTAATTGAATATAAATAAGATCACATAATTATGAAAATTGAAAACAACAAATTTGCTTCATTGTCATATACGCTTCACGAAGGTGACAGGGAAGGCAGGGTTATAGAAACAGTGGAAGAATCAGCTCCCCTCTCTTTTGTATTCGGGGCTGGCAGATTGCTGCCTGCGTTCGAAGCAAACCTTGAGGGACTGGAAGAGGGTGCTGCCTTTGATTTCAGCCTCGAAGCATCAGAGGCCTATGGTGAGATACGCGAGGAGATGATAATAAGCCTTCCGAGGAACATATTTGAGGATGAAGGAGTACTCAGGAGCGAGATATGCTACGTGGGAAACACTGTGCCGATGATGGACTCCCAGGGTAACAGGATGAACGGCATTGTTGTGGAGATAGGGGATGCCTTTGTGAAGATGGATTTCAACCACCCGCTGGCAGGTACTGACCTTCACTTTACAGGAAAAGTCGTTGGTGTACGGGAGGCAACTCCGGAAGAGCTTATGGGACCCTCATCAGGAGGCTGTTCCTCATGTGGCAGTCACAGCAGCGGATGCAGCGGAGGCTGCGGATGAGAATCAGTCTGCAGTCAGCAATCCGCAGTGTTCATTACCTGAAATAAATAATTTGAAATACTGCCAACTGCCTACTGGTACTGCCTACTGCCTACTGGTACTGCCTACTGCCTACTGGTACTGCCTACTATACAGTCAGCTCTTCTCCTTCCGACTTGGCAATGATCACCGCTCCGCAGGTATCACCGTAAACATTTATTGCGGTACGGAACATATCCAGGATGCGGTCGACAGCCAGTATAAGTCCGATTCCTTCAAGCGGTAATCCGACTGCATTCAGTACAACAGCCATCATTACCAGCCCTGCCATTGGAATACCGGCCGATCCGATAGCCGCCAGCAGGGCAGTGAATACAACAACCATCTGCTGGCCGAAAGTGAGGTCAATCCCGTAAGCCTGTGCTATAAACATTACAGCCACACACTCATACAGAGCTGTCCCGTTCATGTTTATCGTTGCACCGAGAGGCAGGGTAAAGCTCGCAATCTTGTTTGACACGCCGTTCCTGGTCTCAACGGTCTCCATCGTCAGCGGCAAAGTGGCATTTGATGATGAAGTGGAAAAAGCTGTAAGAATGACCGTGGACATGTTCTTGAGATGCTTCATCGGATTTGCCCTGCCCAGGAACCTCACAAGCAGTGGAAGAGTGATCATGCCCTGCACCACAAGACCCAGCAGAACCGTAAGGAAATATATACCCATGCTGCTGATCACCTCGCTAACCTGGTTGCCGTTGTTGATCTGCTGGGAAATCACCTTGGCAATTATGCTGAATACCCCAAGAGGAGTGAACTTAATCACGAACAGGGTGATCTTCATGATCACATCCAGGATGGAATTGACCACATCAACCAGAAGGACACGCGATTTCTCACCTACACGGGTCACAAAGAAACCTGCAAGTATGGCGAAGAATATAATGGAGAGCATCTGAGCCTCAGACATAGCCCTGATTATATTGGTCGGAACAATGTTGATCAGGGTCTGCCCGAAACTCTCCCTGCCGACTGAAATCTCTTCAACAGGTACCTGTAAACCCAGGTCGGCTCCGACTCCGGGCTTTATCAGCTGTACAAACACAAAACCCGTGATTATTGCCAGCAGGGTGGAGAGTACGTAATACCCCATGGTCTTAAGCCCAAGTCTCCCCAGGTTCTCTGCCGTTCCGACACTTGCAACCCCTGTCATGATGGAACAGAAAATAAGAGGGACAATCACCATGTTTAGGCCTCGCAGAAAAATATCGCCCATCCAGTTGGTGTATTTCGTAAGATGAGGGAAGAAATAACCGAAAAGGCCGCCCAGAGCCAGCATGATGAGTATCTGCCAGTGCATGGCAAGAGAGAATTTCCTTTTAATCATAGGTCAGTTTTTTTTCCTTATGCAGAAAGATGTCCCGCATAAGTTTCAAGCGTATGAAGATAATCAAAAGAAAAGACCCTGAAAGATGTTTTAAATTATGTTTCAGGAATTGAAAATTCTGTACTGATCCAGAGGGCAGGGCGAAAAATTCAAATCTCAGCC
>SBFZ01000040.1 GCA_006227095.1 Bacteroidota bacterium
CTTGCCATGTTCCAGGCTGAGAGTGCCCGGGGAGTCATATGCCAGATCTGTCCGAATGAATGTACCCTCAAAGACGGAGAACTCAGTGACTGCAGAAACAGGATAGCAAGGAAATCAAAGCTCTATACAATGGCATACGGCAATCCGTGCGCTGTCAACACAGACCCGGTGGAGAAAAAGCCGCTATATCATTTCCTTCCGGGAACTACTGCATTTTCGATAGCCACGGCCGGCTGCAACCTGGCATGCCTCAACTGTCAGAACTGGACCATATCACAGACCTCTCCGGACAAAACGCAGAACTATGACCTGCCGCCGGAGGATGTGGTAGCCGGTGCTGCCGGCAAAGGATGCAGATCCATAGCTTATACATATTCGGAGCCGGTCACCTTTTATGAGTATGTATACGAGACCGCAAAACTGGCGCGCAGTTCAGGTATCAGGAACATCATGGTATCAAACGGCTATATAAACAGGGAGCCACTCAGGCAGCTCTGCCGGTATATTGACGCTGCCAATATTGACCTCAAGGCGTTCAGTGAGAGTACATACCTCAAGCTGACCGGGGCAAAGCTCCAGCCGGTGCTCGACAGTCTCCGGACCTACCGCGATGAGGGTGTATGGCTGGAAATCACCAACCTCGTGGTGCCCGGATGGAGTGACAAGCCTGATGAGATCAAACAGATGTGCGGCTGGCTTGCAGAGAACGGATTCACTGACACACCGCTCCATTTCAGCCGTTTTCAGCCACAGTACAAACTGGAACATGTCCCCCCGACGCCGCCCGGCATTCTTGCAAGGGCAGCAGAGACAGCCCGGGCAGCAGGAATAAAGTATGTATATATAGGGAACCTCCCCGGATCAGGGAATGATGATACAATCTGCCCTTCCTGCGGCAATAAGGTAATAGACAGAAGCGGATTCAGGATAGTATCAAAATCGCTCACCGATGGTAAATGCAGCTGCGGAATGTCAATACCAGGTGTCTGGAACTGAGCCTGTCAAAAAAACTGATACTTATTTCAAATATGAAGCTTGCAGAAGCAAAGAAAAGAATTGAGGAGCTGAGGAAAACAATAGATGAACATAATCACAGGTATTATGTTCTTAATCAGCCGACTATATCTGATTTCGAATTTGACCTGCTCCTGAATGAGCTTCAGACCCTGGAGAGGAAATTTCCGGAGCTGATCACTCCGGACTCTCCCACGATGAGGGTAGGCAGCGATCTTACCGAGGAGTTTGTCCAGGTGCAGCACCGGTGGCCCATGATGTCACTGGGAAATACATACAGTGAAGATGAGGTAAGGGAGTTTGGTGAAAGGATCAGGAAGACCCTCGGTTATGAACCTGAGTATGTGTGTGAGCTGAAATATGACGGTGTTTCCATCAGCCTGACCTACGAGAATGGTGTTCTTGTTTCGGCAGTGACCCGTGGTGATGGTACGGTGGGAGATGATGTGACAGTGAACGTCAGGACCATCAGGAGCATCCCGGTGAGGGTCAGTGCACCTGGTCTTCCACCCTCTTTTGCATTGCGCGGGGAAATATATATGCCACGCAAGGGGTTTGAAGAGATGAATCGTATTCGTCAGCAGAAAGGTGAGCCCCTGTTTGCCAATCCGCGAAATGCAGCTGCAGGTACCCTTAAGCTGCTTGATCCGAGGATTGTGGCCGCGCGGCCACTTGAATGCTTTCTCTATTACCTGCTTGGGGATAAGCTCCCCTCCGGCAACCATTATGACAATATTCTGGCTGCCCGTTCATGGGGTTTCCGCACGCCTGATGTGATGGAGCGCTGTGCAGGCATGGAAGGGGTACTGGCATTCATTGGTGAATGGTCAGAAAAGAGGAAGAGCCTGCCCTATGAAACTGACGGTGTTGTAGTCAAGGTCAACTCGCTCGCCGCGCAGCAATTGCTTGGCAGTACAGCAAAATCGCCCCGCTGGGCCATTGCCTACAAGTATGCTGCCGAGCAGGCTGTAACGGAGTTGTTATCAGTTGATTTCCAGGTAGGGAGAACCGGCAACATTACACCTGTGGCCAATCTCAGGCCTGTGCAGCTGGCCGGCACCACGGTAAAGCGTGCCTCACTGCACAACAGTGACCAGATTGAGCTTCTGGGACTTCACTATGGTGACAGTGTTATTATAGAAAAGGGAGGTGAAATCATCCCGAAGATTGTAGGCGTTGATTCCGAAAAGCGTACCAATGGTGCCGCCGAAGTCACTTTCCCCGGTGAATGTCCGGAATGCGGCACTGCACTTGTACGGAATGAAGGTGAAGCTAACCACTTCTGTCCCAACTACCTGCACTGTCCTCCCCAGATCACCAGGCGCATCATCCACTTTGTATCCCGAAAGGCAATGGATATTGAAGGGCTGGGTGAAGAGACGGTGGAGCTGCTCTGGTCAAACGGGCTGATCCACAATGTGGCTGATCTTTATACCCTTAAACATGAACAGCTTGCATCACTGGAGAGGATGGGTGACAAATCTGCTTCAAACATTCTGGCTTCACTGGCAAAATCGCTTACTGCACCATGGCACCGGAAGCTGTTTGCCCTCGGGATCAGGCATGTGGGAGAAACGGTTGCAAAGACCCTGGCAGGGTCATTTCATGATATTGACCGGCTGGCCGGCGCAACAGAGGAAGAACTTCTGGCACTGCCTGATATTGGTCCGCGCATAAGTGCCAGCATAAAAGAGTATTTTGCCGATGCCGAGAACATTGAAATAATCAGGCGGCTGCGTGAAGCAGGGATGTCCTTCGAGGGTGCCTTCGTCACCGGCCGCGGAACAGGACCGCTGGCGGGAAAAACGGTTGTTGTAAGCGGAACATTTGAGGGATTCACGCGTGAAGGTATCAGGGCTGCAATTGAGGCAGCAGGCGGCAAGGCATCAGGATCAGTCTCCGGCAGCACCTCATTTATTGTGGCCGGAAGCGATATGGGTCCCTCCAAGAGGGCAAAGGCCGTCGCAATGGGTATTCCCATACTTACAGAAGAGGAGTTCGTCAAAATGATAAAAGAATAATCATTCAGGTATCCCTGATAAGCCAAAAAATCTATAGGTTTGCATTCTTATGGGACTTTTTTACAATCTAAGGTTGAAAGCCGGCACGATGATGCTTCAAAGACGCCTCACGGCGATGAGAAGGATGAAGCAGGAGTTTAGCCTTGACCGTGTAAAAAAGATCGGAATATTGTGGGATGCTTCATTTGAAAATGATTTTCAGCATCTTGCAACACTCAACAGGCAGCTCTCAGAGGCGGGAAAAACCATTGAAGTAATAGCGTGGATTCCCGGAAAGAATGTTCCTGACAGGCTTACCGGTCTCTCTTACATGAGATTCCTGAGAAAGAGTGATCTTAACTGGGCTCTTCTGCCGGTATCTGATGATGCCAGGAAATTTTCGGAGACCAGATATGACCTCCTTATTGATATCAATCCCTCTTCACTTTTCCAGCTCAGTGCCCTTGTATCGCTCTCACCCTCACCAATGAAGGTTGGACCGGACCTTACTGACAGTCCGGAGGATACGCCATATGATCTGATGATAAAAACACCCAAGCCGTTCAGTATAGCCCGGTTTCTTGAGCAGGCCATGCATTACCTGGCAATTATCGGCAA
>SBFZ01000123.1 GCA_006227095.1 Bacteroidota bacterium
CCGACACACTCTTTGAACATTGTGTTCATCGGTCCGGCTGTCTTGTAGTAGTCAAGGGAGATGGTTCTCTCCTGGCCCGTCATTGTCAGGCCTGCTGTTATAGCAAGTATGGTGCACAGAAATAGTCGGTATTTCATATTTATTGAGTTAATCGTTGTCACGGACCAGTGTCGTTTCTTCCCTGAGGAGCGCAAAGACCATGTCATCAACCCACGTTCCGTTCAGATTTCTGCACTTCCGGAAGTGTGCTTCCCTTCGGAATCCCAGTCTCTCAAAAAGGTTAATTGATCTTAAATTTTCAGGGTCAATTACGGCTATCAGCCTATGTTTATCAAGAGTGCTGAACAGGTAACTGATGACCTGGCTGAGGGCCTCCGCGGCGTAACCCTTGCCCTGGTAATAGCCGGCCAGGGTGCATCCCAGTTCCACCTGCCTGTTTTCATTGTCAAAGAAGTGCAGTCCGATATCTCCGATAATCTTACCTGTTGCTTTCAGGACGACTGCAAACTGGAACCAGGTACCGTTGACGTTGATAACCGGTGATACACGTTCCATTATGAATCGTTCTGCCTCTTCCAGGCTCTCAGGGATCCATCCCTGGTACCTGTTGATGTTGCGGTCCGAGCGGTAGTTATACAGATCTTCCGCATCACCTGTCTGCAGCGGCCTCAACAGCAGACGGGCAGTGGTTAACTCTACAACCGTTTTGATTTCTGTTGTCATTCTTCCTTTTATGTGGCTCAAGCTACAGTATTATTGGTTGAAAATCATATAAAAATAGCAAAGAAGATCTGCCAGGCTATACATTGAAGCCAGGAAAAAAATCAGTCCTGAAGTTTTTCTTTCTGTAATGAAATGATACCTTTGCTTCTGCTTAAAACTTTGGATGCTTAACTGTAACAAGGATCGTGTATTGTAAATAACCTCCGGAATCGTTCCGGCGGTTATCCCCATGCCACCCCGGGAGTTGTTCCGGCGGTGTAATCTATATTTTATCAGTAACTTTTATTTTTCGTTGCCCGGAAGCGGTTTTGTTCCCGGGTAGGAATTCAAACCATTTAAACATAAAAGTCATGAGTGACCAAAACAAATCAATACACGAATTCGATTTCAACCTTATCTGCGAATATTTTTCTTCCATGGAACGACAGGGGCCGGGGAGCCCGGAAATGACGCTCAGGGCTCTGAGCTTCGTTGACAACCTGTCTGCCGGATCCCGCATTGCTGACCTGGGCTGTGGCACGGGAGGACAGACCATGGTCCTTGCGCAGAACACCCAGGCAAAGATAACCGGCATCGACCTGTTCCCTGTGTTTATTGACCTTTTCAATGCCAAGGCACGAAAGCTGAATCTGCATGAACGGGTCACTGGCATTACCGGATCAATGGACGACCTTCCGTTCAGGGAAGGAGAGCTTGACCTCATATGGTCTGAAGGTGCTATCTATAATATCGGCTTTGAGAAGGGACTGAACTACTGGCGGAAATTTCTGAAGCCGGGTGGTTTTTTGGCAGTAACTGAAGCCTCATGGTTCACCGATGAGAGGCCCGAAGAGATCGATTCCTTCTGGCGCGATGCCTATCCCGGCATAGACACCATTCCCAGCAAGGTTGCCATGATGCAGAAAGCAGGGTACATCCCTGTTGCCTGCTTCATCCTTCCTGAAGAATGCTGGACTGAGCACTTTTATGAACATCAGGTTAAGGCGCAGGAAGTTTTCCTTGAAAAGCACAGGGGCAACAGAACGGCTGAGGAACTTGTAGAGAACGAGAGACGCGAAGCCGTCCTATATTCAAAATACAAGGAGTATTACGGTTATGCCTTCTACATAGGGAAGAAGATCTGAGCAGTTAATCCGGGAGGGGTATGCCGTCTTGATCGGACTCCCTCCCGGCATTATCCGGACCTATAGATAATTAGTCCTATATTTATCATTCAAAATATATGAATGAACTTTTCAATCAAGGGACTTTTTTACAGGATCTTCATTGACCCGCTTATTGGCGGCCTCAGGCGGCATGTTACCTCAATGATCAACCCCGGGGAAAAGGTGATTGATATTGCATGCGGAACCGGAGCACTTTCGCTCTCCATGGCCGGCAGGGCAGGTACCGTAACAGGAATAGACCTTTCTGGGGACATGATCCTCACCGCCCGGCAGATGGCAGGAAGGCGCAGGGTACAGAATGTCACATTCGGTTTGCTCGATGCCACCGATCTTTCTTGTTATGGTGACAGCAGCTTCGATGTTGCCGTCACCACACTTTCGATGCACCAGTTTGACACTGAGACCGGAATAAGGGTGCTTCAGGAGATGAAGCGCATAGCGAAGCGGCTCATCATCGCCGACTATAACTGTCCTTTGCGTCCCGGCCCGGCTGCCTGGCTCTCGCGGTCAATAGAACGTGCAGCCGGAGGCGACCATTACCGAAATTTCAGGACATACATGGGGAGAGGAGGTTTGAACAGACTTGCGGCAGAAGCCGGACTTGAACTGACCTCACAGGAGGAGAGAGGTGAAGGGGTGTTTATCATCACGGAGATGTCGCCTTTGCAGACCATGTGATTATCCGGCCCGGTATGGCAATCACCGCAAAATCCTTGTGGCGAAAAGGTATCTTTCACTCCACCACGGGTCATCGAGGGAGGTGACCGTAACCCCCTTGCTAGAGGAGGTATGGATGAAGCTTCCATTGCCCGTGTAAATTCCTGAATGGGTGATAAGCCGGCTGGTATTGTAGGTCCTGATGAAAAAGAGCAGGTCTCCTGGTCTGAGGTTGCCACGGTCGGAAATGACCGTACCGTATCTTGCCTGTTCCTCTGAATTGTGAGGAAGGATTATGCCATGAGAGTCAAAAACCCTGAAAATAAGCCCTGAACAGTCCATGCACTTCGATGTTGTACCGCCCATGCAATGCGGCACTCCCAGGTAGGTGCGGGCTGTCTCAATGATTGCCTCCGGCGAAACGGCAGGTATATCAATTGACCTCCCTATCCCATCTTCCATGAACTCTTCAAGTCGCTTCTTTTCCGCACCTGACATTGTCACACCGGTCAGCCGGAGGGTGACAGCGGGTGTTTTAAGTACCACAGCCTCATTTGTCCGCCCTGTGGCTTCGGCCCGCGATGAAGCTGGATGGGAGCGCCTGGAGCATGAGGCAGTCAGCAGCAGTGCTGCTACGGCGGCGAAGAGTATCAGTTTACCGGATATTCTCAGATTCATTTTGAGAAATGTATCGTACTATTACGGCTTAATATGACCTTTTTTATGGACACTGGTGCCCGCAGTAAAAATTCTTTTCCCATTCGCTGTCTGCAGAAAGGGTTTTGGAAATAACGGAAAGATAAAGGGTAATCATGTGCCGTTCGTCAAAATAGAGATGGCAGATTGCCGTTACAATTCTATATTGGGCAACCATAAATATTTATCAATCCTTAAAAAACCATTTATTATGAGAGGACGATTCAACCTGAACCATCTGGCTGTTTTATTGATTTCAGTTTTTGTGATTACTACAGGATGTAATAAGGAACCTGCAGAAGATCAGACCACTGTAACTGATTATGACGGAAATGTGTATAATATTGTTAAAATTGGCAACCAGGAGTGGCTCGACAGGAACCTGGC
>SBFZ01000220.1 GCA_006227095.1 Bacteroidota bacterium
CAAGGCTGACCTGTACCAGGTAATCGGCCTGAGCCTGTATCGCACCCAGGAATACAACAAGTCACTGTTCTATTGCCGTGAAGCACTGAGGATTTACGAAATGTACCCTGAGGTGAGTGTTGAATCAAGGATACTGCTCTATAACACCATTGGCCAGGTATACAGGAGGCTTGGCAAGGCAAAGGAAGCAGAAGAGCATTTCAGCAGGGGGCTTTCGGTAAGAGACGGCAGGAATACACGTGACAAGTACCTTCTTTATATCAATTACTCCACTTTTCTTGTTCAGGAGGGTCGTTTGAAGGAAGCAGAGAGGGTTCTGGAGCAAGGTCTCGATGAGGTGCGTACCATATACGGACAGGAGAGCAGGGAGTATTTCATGATGCTTGTTTCTGTTGCTGATTTTGTTGACAGCAGCCTGGGTGACCGGGACCGGTCAATAGAACTTTATGAAAGGTCTTTCAGCTATATCCGCTTGAATCAGTGGGATATTGCCATGGCTAATTTCCTGGCTGCGAAGTATTCACGGGCACTTCTTGGTGCCGGAAGGTACAGGGAAGTCCTGGAGGTAACCGCTGATGCTGACTCATTGTCAAATCACGTTTTCATTGCGTGGAATGATCAGACTGAAGTAAAACCGGATCTTTCACGCGAACCGGGCATTTCTGAGGATATGCTTAATCTCCTTGAGACCAGGTATGCGGCATTGAATGCCCTTGCAGACATTGAAGGAAGCAGGGAATACCTGGATGGTGCAATTGTCACAGGCAGGAAACTGGCTGCCATGTATGACCGGCAACGCCTGGAGATGAGTGAGGACGAGAGCCGTACCAGCCTGAGCTCCTATTCAAGGGATATCTATACAGGCCTGGTTGGCAATTATGCAGATCTCCGGGAGGACAAACATGACCGGGAGTCACTGGAGGGGTTGTATGAGTTCGCTGAGCGAAGTAAGGTTGCAGGTTTTCTTGCTTCAATGAGAGAACTGAACGCTACCCGTTTTTCCCTTCCTGATGAACTCAGCGGACTGGATGCGGAGATTCGCAGAAAGGCAGGTTTTTACAGGGAGATGATTGCGCGTGAGCAAATGGGAACGCATCCTGATTCAATTAAACTTGCTACCTGGGAAAGTGCTGTTTTCAGGCTGCTCAGGCAGCGTGATTCACTCGTCCGTATCTTTGAAAGGGACTACCCGGCCTATTATAATCTCAAGTTCACCAATAAGGTCACCCCGATGTCAGAAACAGGGAAGGTACTGGGACGGAGGACCAACCTTCTCAGTTATGTTCTCACGGATGAAAAGCTATATATATTTGTTGCATCCGGCCGGAAGAAGGATGTCATTGTCCGGGATATTGATTCAACATTCTTTGATGACCTGCACCGGTTCCGCGATATGCTCTCCACCTTGCCCGAGGCGACAGGCTCGAGGGCTCCGTTCAATGAATTCATGGATCTGGCCTACAGTCTCTACCGGGTACTGATTGAGCCTGCTGAACCGCTTCTCTCCGGTGACAGGATTGTGATTTCGCCGGATAACATTCTTTCCTATCTTCCTTTCGAGACGCTTGTGACTGAAGAGTTCAGGAGTCCCGGACTCAGGTATCGTGATGCTCCGTTTGCGCTCAAGAAATACAGATTCTCATATATTTACAGTGTCACCCTGTCTTCAGAGGTCAAAAAGAGGAGCAGGCGGCTGAACAACAGGCTCATAGCCTTTGCACCCACCTATGAGGGTGTTGAGCTTGACGATACACTTATTGCGGGGTGGCCCAGCCTCAGGGGGGAGATAAGGGAATTGCCGTTTGCACTCCTGGAAGCTGAGGATGCGGTTAGTCAATGCGGAGGAATGGCATTCCTGGGAGAGGAGGCCAGGGAAGAGACGTTTAAAAGGGAGGCTCAGGATTATGACATCATTCACCTTGCCATGCACACGCTTGTTGATGACAGGCGGCCTGCATTTTCAAAGATGCTGTTTACTGCGGGCCCCGGAGGGAGCAATGACGGGATGCTTAACACCTACGAGGTATACAGCATCCCGCTGAATGCAATGATGGTGGTACTCAGCTCATGCAATACCGGAACAGGCATGCTTGTGACGGGGGAAGGGATACTGAGCCTTGCAAGGGGGTTTCTATATGCGGGCAGCCGGTCAGCTGTAATGTCGATGTGGGAGGTGGAGGATATTGCTGCCTCAAAGGTGATACAATCATTTTATGAGAACATGAGGGGTGGCCAGTCAAAGAGTACAGCCCTGCGCAATGCACGCCTTAAGTTCCTCAGGGATGCCAGCCAGAAGAAATCGCATCCCTATTACTGGGCTGCCATGGTAATATATGGCGACGATACTCCGCTGTGGTTCAACAGGGTAAATCTCTACGTGGCGCTGCTTTTACTGCTTCTCGTGACCATGGCTCTTGTGGCGGTAGTCTACAGGGGACCAAGGTCGTGATATTCAGGATCAGTTTTGATGATCTCCATCAGGGCCTCCTTGCAGAGATACTTCTTCCTTCTTGCATAATCTTCCGTTTTGAGCCCCATTCTCCCGGCTATCTCTTCATATGTACAACCCTCACCATAAAGGGTAAGCACCATCCTGCAGTCCTCCTTGAGGAGGGCAAATGAGCGGGCCACAATACGCTCGAGGGTGGCATTTGCAATATCTTCGGCTTCTGAGTTGTCAGCAGGATCGGTATCCAGCGGCACCAGCCTGGAACGGTGCCTCAGGTGTGCGTTCCATACATTTCGTGCCACCCCGAAGAAATATCCCTTAAGGTCTGTCGTCAGTGCAAATCCGTCACCGGTTACCTGTTTGTAAAGAATGACAACAGTCTCCTGCAGCACCTCGTGAACGTCATCATCCGTCCCGCTGTTTTTCCTGAGGTAGTCACGGATCATTTCGAAATAGGAATCATACAGGTGGGAAAGGATACGGTTGTCCTGCCTCCTGATTCCATCTATGATGTCGCTGTCCGAATACTTTCTGAATAATCCCAAGCAAGCGGGTTTAGGTGACAAATATACAATTTCCGAAACCGAATAATGAAAAATGCCGTCCAACACATTTGCCCGGGTTGTTGCCGGAGCAGGTATTTATTTGGATATATTTATACCGGTTTTCCGTATTCCTCCTGCCGATGAGATATCCGTTTGTCAGACAGTATGATGCCATGGACTGCGGGCCTGCCTGCATCAGCATGGTGGCGCAAAGTCACGGTAAGCGCCTCTCCCTTGAGACCATCAGGAAGAAAGCCTGGATCACCAGGGAAGGGGTCTCGTTCCTGGGGCTGAAATCAGCTGCAGAGGCTATGGGATTCAGGGTGGCGGCGGTGAAGGTCCCCTTTGCAAAACTGGCTGAAGATGCGCCTTTGCCATGCATTGTGCACTGGCGGCAGAACCACTTCATAGTGGTAAACAGGATCGGGGAAGACAGGGTATGGGTCAGTGATCCGGCAATAGGCCGTTTGAGGCTGACTCATGATGAATTCAAAAAAGGATGGGTATCGGGTGAGGCAGCGGGTGAGCCGGCAGGCATGGCCCTGCTACTTGAACCGGGTTCTGAGTTCTCTGATTTGAAGGAAGATCCGCCTCCGAGGGGAGGATTTGAATTCCTTGCCCCATACCTGAAAC
>SBFZ01000213.1 GCA_006227095.1 Bacteroidota bacterium
GGTACTCCGGCACTTGCGTTCATTCTCTCTTCGGCAGATTTTAACCAGGGATACAAGAGGTTGAAGTATATTCAGCAGGTTGCAAAGTTCAGGCGAAATGAGTCTGAAACAATTGAGACACTGTATAATGAACTTGACAATACAAGGAAGAGGCTGGAGCAGGACAGGAGGAATATCAATGACCTGAAGAATAAGGAGGTCAGACAGAAGCAGATTCTGAGGGATGAACAAAACCGAAAGGAGAGGCTTGTTAGTAACCTCAGCAGGAAGGAGAAGCAGCTGAAGCAGGAGCTCGATGAGAAGAGAAGGATTGCCCGGCAGATAGAGAAGGAAATAGAGAGACTCATTGAAGAGGAGAGGAAGAAGAGTGAAAAGACTCCCATGAGTTCAGAAATGAAGATAATAGGTGATTCTTTCGGTGAGAACAGGGGAAAAATTCCATGGCCGGTTGAGAGAGGAATAATCACCAGTCATTACGGGCTGCAACCCCACCCGGTACTGAAAAACGTTACGGAAGACAACATCGGGATTGAAATTACCTCAAGCGGCCAGACCAGGGCTAAGTCTGTATTCAAGGGTGAAGTTGTGCGGGTATTTGCAATTTCAGGGGCAAATATGGCTGTGATAATCAGGCACGGGAAGTACCTGACAGTCTACCAGAACCTGGTGAATGTAAGGGTAAAGGCCGGCGACAATGTCATTCTGGGGCAGGATATTGGAGATGTATATGTTGACAACGGAGAAGGAGGCAAGTCTGTGCTCAAGTTTATGGTATACGAAGAGAAGAAAAAGCTTGATCCCGAACAGTGGCTTACAAAAAAATGACTAAATTTTGCAACAAATAAATACCCTTTCAGTTATAAAAGTGATAGGGATTCAGGAATGGAAAGCATTACTATAAATTCAGACGTTGAAAAACTGCGTGTTGTAGAAACGCTTGTTGATACGTTGTCAAAGAAACTCGGGATTTCTGATGAAGTTTACGGCAAGATACTGATATCAACGGTAGAAGCGGTGAATAATGCCATACTGCACGGAAACAGGGGTAATGCTGAAAAAATGGTTACTGTTGACTTCACGGCTGACGGAAATCTGTTTGAAGTGACGGTTACGGATGAGGGAGACGGATTTGAATACAACAATCTGCCAGATCCCACAGATCCTGAAAACATTGAGAACCTTCATGGCCGGGGAGTGTTTATTATGAGAAGCCTGGCTGATGCTATTGAATATAATGACTCTGGCAACCAGGTGAAGATGCGGTTTAAATACTGAAGCCTTGAAAGTCAGCTTTCACTACGATATAGCAAATTTCAGACTGCGTGACAGCAGGAAAATCAAGAAGATAATCGGGAGAATAATTGGCGATGCCGGAATGAAGGCCGGTAAGGCTGACGTGATAATTACCAGTGACGAAAAGGTCTATGAGATTAACCGTGAATTCCTCGGCCACGACTATTACACTGACATAATCACTTTCAACTATAACAGCGGAAACACCGTTAACGGTGAGATCTATATCAGTGAAACCAGGGTACGTGCAAATGCCGTAAAATTCGGGGTGACACCCGGAGCAGAAATGAAACGGGTGATATTCCACGGATTCCTTCATTTATGCGGATATGATGACAGTACAGAAGGGGAGAGGAAGAAGATGACAGAGATGGAAGAAATGTACCTGGCCTTATCATATGCCGAATGAAATTCAATTATGATATTATTGTAGTAGGCGGCGGGCATGCCGGTTGTGAAGCTGCACATATTGCTGCCGTAATGGGAGCCAATACGCTCCTTGTCACAATGGATATGACAAAACTGGCGCAGATGTCATGCAATCCGGCCATGGGTGGCATAGCAAAGGGCCAGATAATCAGGGAGATAGATGCACTTGGCGGCATGTCCGGGATCGTTACTGACCGGACCATGATACAGTTCAGGATGCTGAACAGAAGCAAGGGGCCCGCAATGTGGAGTCCCAGGGCCCAGTGTGACAGGATGCTTTACAGCAGGGAGTGGCGAAAGGTGCTTGAGCAGACGGATAACCTTGCCATATGGCAGGAGCAGGCAAGCGAACTCATTGTTGAGGGAGACAGGGTAAAGGGGGTCAGGACTACCTTCGGAACCGAGTTTCTTGCCGATGCTGTGATCCTTACAAATGGTACGTTTCTTAACGGGCTGATGCATGTTGGATTCAATACGATGCCCGGAGGTCGTTCGGGCGACCCTGCTTCACGTGGTATAAGTGAACAGTTGCGGGAACTGGGTTTCGAGGTAGAGAGACTAAAGACAGGGACAAGCGCCAGGGTCGACGGAAGGAGTGTGGATTTCTCAAGAATGACAGAACAGAAGGGTGACGGAGACGGACGATGCTTCTCATACCTTCACGACGTGATTGATATTAAGGACGAGCGAAGCTGTTTTATAACCCACACAAATGAGAGAGCTCATGAAGTGCTAAGGGACGGGTTGAAGTTTTCTCCGCTGTTTACAGGTCGTATCCGTGGACGCGGACCGAGATACTGTCCGAGCGTTGAGGATAAGATTGTGACCTTTGCCGACAAGGAATCACATCAGCTTTTTCTGGAGCCGGAGGGATGGGATACCAATGAGTACTATATAAACGGGTTTGCAAGCAGCCTTACCCTTGAATCTCAGCTGGGAGCACTGCGCGAGATAGAAGGTTTGGGAAATGTGGCAATATACAGGCCGGGATATGCAATAGAATACGACTTTTTCCAGCCCACACAACTGTGGCATACTCTTGAGACGAAGAGAGTAAAGGGACTGTATTTTGCGGGGCAGATAAACGGAACAACAGGCTATGAGGAAGCTGCTGCTCAGGGACTGCTGGCAGGAATAAATGCAGTACTGGCAACAAGGGGAAAGGAAACGTTTATACTACGGCGTGATGAAGCATACATAGGTGTGCTTATTGATGATCTTGTCACCAAGGGAGTGGATGAGCCGTACAGGATGTTTACCTCCAGGGCTGAGTACAGGATATTGCTCCGGCAGGACAATGCTGACGAAAGACTTACTCCAAAGGCGGCGGATCTTGGTACGGCTTCAGCGGAACGACTGGAACGGCTGATTGAGAAATACAGACTGACAGATGAGATTGTTTCTTTTTTGAAGAAGGAGAGTATTTCACCATCCGAAATTAATGGATTCCTTGAAGAGAAGGGTACGGCTGCGATAAATCAGAAAATTAAGGCAGTGAATATTGCTGCAAGGCCCCAGGTTGACCTGGCAGAGCTTCTTGATAGAATTCCCGGGAGCGCAGCACTGGGATTCAATGGATCGACACGAAAAAGAGAGATTATTGAAGCAGCTGAGATCAGGATAAAGTACTCCGGGTATCTTGAACGTGAGAGGGGGGTAGCGGAAAAGATCAAGCGACTCGAAAACCTGAGAATACCGGAGGAGATCAGGTATGAAGAACTGACATCCATCTCTACTGAAGGAAGACAGAAACTGTCAAAAATCAGGCCTGCTACCATTGGCCAGGCTTCGCGGATCAGCGGAGTCTCATCATCAGATGTGTCGATTCTGATAATGTATCTTGGAAGATAATTTCGAATGTTCCACGTGGAACATTTTTTCAATTTATATTATGAATATA
>SBFZ01000023.1 GCA_006227095.1 Bacteroidota bacterium
TTCACCTACACCGGTGATGTAGCACTCAGGTCTGACAGCGAACACCTTCTCTTTACCGGAGCTGCAGGAATTGTAACCTCCTGTGAAAATATCGAAAACCGTCCTGTTAAATTCAGCGCCCGGATTGACCCTCTTAATGTTCTTATCCCTGTCAGCGATAAACCACGCGATACAGATGACAACCTGCTCTTCTCAGGAACATTTATTACCCTCGATTCAGCCGGTGTATATGGCACCTTCCTGTCGCAAAGAAAATCATGGAGTGATAATCCGCTGCTCAATGCAGACGGGTACCTGTTCCATGACAGGGGAAGCGGGAGATACCGCATTGCCTCAATGGAAAAGCTGGCTGACCTGAAACGGAACGGGAACATGATCACTTTCGACAGGAACATGTGCCTCCTGCTTAGTGAGGGAAAGATCAATTTTGGTGTCAATTATGACCTGCTAAAACTGAACAGTTCCGGCTACATAACCCATAACACTGACTCCTCAAGAGTGGAGGTGCGTGCAATACTTGGCTTCTCATTTCATTTCAGCCCCGAAGCCCTAAAGGCAATGGCTGATGACATCAGGTCAAACCCTACTCTCCGGACAGTCAACCTCTCCTCTGAGTTCAACCTGAAGGGAATGCGTGACCTGCTTGGAGAAGAGGCAGCCAGGAAACTGAATGAGGAGCTTCAGCTGTTTGGTGTGGCCCGGTCATTGCCCAGGGAGTATACCTCGCAACTGCTCCTTAATGATGTGACAATGCAGTGGAATCCATATACCCTCTCATTCATCTCCAGGGGAAAGATCGGGATCGGATTCATCGGAGACCAGCCACTGAACGTATATGTTGACGGATGGGTGGAACTGCAGAGAAAAAGATCGGGTGACCTGCTTGACATTTATCTCAAGGCAGGCGACAACTCATGGTACTGGTTCTCTTACTTCAGGGGCGTGCTCATGAGTTACTCCTCCAACCTCACATATAATGACATAATCAGTAATACCAAGGAAAAACAGCGCAGGGATCCGAATGCCAATTCCAGGGTTGATTTTGAGTATATCCTTGGTGTGCCTGACAGGGTGCAGAGGTTTATCAGGAGGATGGAAAGCGGCGGAATTGGCTTCGATGAATATTAAGGTAATGTGGTCAAAAATAGTTGGTGATTTTTAAAGGATTGTGGATTAAATCCGGATTGTCAACCTGAAGAGGAAGCGGGCAATGCCTCTGTTGTCATTCCGGCACACTGGCCTGATTATTCCCTCTTCTGCCGAATTCAATAACCTCAAGGTCACATACTCTGTCATCATCAATGGTAAAGCGGATCATGGTCATGACTTTGTGGATCCCGGTGCGGCCTGCTGATCCGGGATTGATGCAAAGCATCCCGTGATCACGGTCATAAATCACCTTCACAATATGGGAATGACCGCAGACAAAAATATCAGGCTTCAGTTCCCTGATAAGTGCCAGCGCACGTGGAGAGTAACGTCCCGGATATCCGCCTATATGAATTATAAGGACTTTCTTTCTCCCCGCTGTAAAAAAAAGGTATTCTCCGGTAGCTCTCCTGACATCAAAACCGTCAATATTTCCCCATACGGCCCGCAACGGCCTGAAAGACTCCAGTTCGGTGATCACATCCTCACTGCCGGCATCCCCGGCATGCCATATCTCGTCAACCTCTGCAAAGTGCTCATATACTGCCGGGTCAACCCAGCCATGCGTATCTGATATAACTCCTATCCTCATTATCCGGAACAGCGGCTTTTAACATTGCTAAAATCAATAAATTTGTCCAAACATGTGTCAGTATGCAGATTTTTTATTCCGAAGATATTTCTGACGGTACAGCCCGTTTCAGCCGGGAGGAATCAGGTCACTGCCTCAGGGTATTACGAATGCGCAAAGGAGAAACATTGACTTTTACTGACGGGAAAGGACACCTTTATGAAGGAATAATCAGGGATGATGATCCCGGCGGGATGACTGCCTCTGTCACCTCGGTATCAGAAGACCCGTCCGGCCGCAACTACTCACTTCATGTGGCAATATCTCCGCTCAAAAATGACGACAGGCTTGAATGGTTCATCGAAAAAGCGGTTGAGACCGGCATAGATGTCATTACGCCCCTGCTCTGCAGCCGGTCTGAGAAAAAAAGAATAAGGAGAGGGAGACTGGAAGGAATCATGCTTTCTGCAATGAAACAGTCAGGACGCTGTCTCCTGCCACGGCTTGATGAACCGGTGGCGATCAGCGATTTTCTGGCTGGTCTATCTGCCGGCAGAAAGCTTATAGCCACATGCGACAGTTCATTTGACAGGATATCTGTAACAGAGGCCTTCCGCCGGGGTGAAGATGTCACAATTCTGATCGGGCCTGAAGGTGATTTCACTCCTGACGAGGTCAGAGCTGCCATTACCACAGGCTGCCAGCCGGTACACCTCGGAACAGCCCGGCTGAGAACAGAGACAGCAGGCATTGCTGCCTGCTGCTCCGTATTCCTGGCCAACATCTGAAATCAGCTGCTGGTAAAGAAATCAAACACTCCTGTAATCTTCTTTACCGGCACCTTGAAGAATTCCGTGTAAGAACACTTCTCACAGGTCATTGCAGTGTATTTGCTCGCCTGTATGTCAAACAGCTGCGTAAACAGGCTGTGTGCCACCCTTATCTCACTCAGTTTATATCTCCTGCTGCCGCATTTGGGACAAGTATATTTGATCATCGGCATTTCACTTTTCATCTTTCCGTTCATTTGGTTTCACCTTTTTGTCACGCAACCGACCGGATTTGCGCAGTGCCTGGTCAAGGATCCATTCAATCTGACCGTTGGTGCTGCGAAACTCGTCAGAGGCCCATTTCTCAATGGCACTCAGCTTATCCGGGTCTATCCGTATGACAAAAGACTTCTTCTGCATGATTACTGGTTAAGCGTACCGGCATTGATGATCGGATTGGGATCCTTGTCGCCGCACAGCACCACCATAAGATTACTGACCATAGCTGCCTTCTTCTCTTCATCAAGGTCAATGATTTTCTTTTCAGAGAGCTGCTCGAGGGCCATCTCAACCATTGAAACCGCTCCTTCAACAATCTTGAACCTGGCAGCAACCACTGCGGCAGCCTGCTGACGGCGAAGCATTGCACCAGCAATTTCCTCCGCATAGGCAATGTAATTGATCCTTGCCTCAATGACGTAGATCCCTGCAATCTTAAGTCTGTCACTGATCTCCTTCTCGAGCTCATCATTCACCTCTTCACCACCGCTGCGGAGAGTAATCTCCTCTTCATGGCCCTCCCAGTTATCATATGGATAAAGGCCCGCAAGCTTGCGCAACGCAGCATCACTCTGAACCAGCACAAAATGCTCGTAGTTGTCAACATCAAAAGCCGCCTTGTAGGTATCCTCAACCTTCCATACAAGTACAAGCCCTATCTTGATGGGGTTACCGTTCTTGTCGTTCACCTTTATCGGCTCACTGTCAAAGTTGCGGGCACGGAGAGATATCTTCTTCCTGGAATAAAACGGATTGGCCCACCAGAACCCGTTTTTCTTTACAGTACCCCGGTAGGCACCAAAAAGTACCATCACCATTGACTCATTGGGGTTGACAACCATCAGCCCG
>SBFZ01000072.1 GCA_006227095.1 Bacteroidota bacterium
CCGGCCGCAGAAGGGGAATCAGAAGGGCCTTATGAGACTAAAATTCCGCACCAGCTTGACTTCATCGATGCCGTCAGGAAGCGGACCGATCCTGTGGTACCCGTTGAGACAGGTCACAGCACCTGCACTGTATGCACACTCGGGAACATAGCCATACTGCTGAACCGTACACTCAGATGGGATCCCGCCACGGAAAAATTTACTGATGATGCAGACGGTGCCGCAACTGCCATGCTCCACTACACCTACCGGGATCCATACAAGCTTTAGGTACACGATATGACAGACAGAAACATAAGAGTCCGTTTTGCTCCCAGTCCCACCGGCCCGCTGCACATAGGCGGTGTACGAACGGCACTGTATAACTTTTTATTTGCCCGCCATCACGGCGGAACATTCATTCTTCGCATCGAAGACACTGACCAGACCCGTTACGTCGAGGGGGCCGAGGAGTATATCATGGATTCCCTTGCCTGGGCAGGGATAAAGGTGGATGAGGGGGTGCGCGAGGGCGGACCCTTTGCACCCTATCGCCAGAGTGACAGGAAGGAGATTTATCACCGCTATGCCGACGAACTGTTAGGGAGCGGCGACGCCTATTATGCTTTCGATACCCCGGAGGAGCTCGAGAGACTGAGACATGATTATGAATCCCGCGGTGAAACATTCAACTACGGATGCACCACCAGGATGACCATGTGCAACTCACTTACCCTCACTGCAGAAGAGGTTAAGCGGCGTGTCGGCTCCGGAGAGCATTATGTGGTAAGATACCGTATGCCTGAAAATGAAGATATTCATTTTTCCGATCTCATCCGCGGTGATATAGTGGTGAACACCTCCACCCTTGATGACAAGGTGCTTTACAAGTCTGACGGCATGCCCACATATCACCTGGCAAACATCGTTGATGACCACCTGATGGAGATATCTCATGTCATCAGGGGCGAGGAGTGGCTTCCGTCACTGCCGCTTCACGTGATGCTGTACCGCAGTTTCGGATGGGATGCGCCTCTCTTTGCACACCTGCCGCTGCTGCTCAAGCCCACCGGAAAGGGAAAACTCAGCAAGCGTGACGGAGACAAGATGGGATTCCCGGTATTCCCTCTCTACTGGCCATACGGCGAAACAGCCTCAGGCTACAGGGAGGAAGGTTACTTCCCCGAAGCCTTCGTGAATATGCTTGCCCTCCTTGGATGGAACCCGGGTACGGAGCAGGAGATATTCACCATGGATGAACTGATTGCCGCCTTCACCATCGACAGGGTGGGAAAGTCAGGTTCACGGTTTGATCCTGACAAGGCGAAATGGTTCAATGCCAGGTACTTTCAGATGAAGAACGATGAGGAGCTCACCGACCTTTTCATGCCCCTCGTTAAGGAAAAGGGATTCAATCCTGACAGGGCAGTTCTTGTGCGGATTGTTTCTCTTGTAAAGGAGAGGGCAGGGTTTGTCAAGGATCTGTGGAATGAGGCCGACTTCTTTTTTGTGGCACCGGAAAGCTATGACGCTGAAGTGGTCAGGAAACGCTGGACTGCTGACTCACCCCGGCAGATGACGGAACTCCGGGATCTGGTTGGCGGGGTGCAGCCTTTCGTGCCGGAGGTACTGGAGAAGAGTGTGAAGGAGTGGATTGCTTCAAAAGGGTATAATACCGGAGCCATTCTCAATCTCTTCAGGTTGCTTCTGGTGGGTGCATCAAGGGGTCCGCATCTCTTTGACATTGCGGCCCTGATCGGACGTGTGGAGACGTTGCGCCGCCTTGATGACGGGATAAGCCGGCTTTCAGCACAGACGCGATGAAGCTCCCCGGGGAGATAAGGTATATTGATTTTCACACTCATTCAGCCGGTGGCAGTGCTGACACCGTTGCCGTCAGGAACCTGATGGCCGGAGATGACGTACCCGCTGACTTTACCGCCAACACTCTCTTTTCGGCCGGTATCCATCCATGGCAGCTGACGGAAGACAACCTTGAAAATCTGCAGGCTGACCTGCTGCTTACGGCGGCACACCCGCATGTGGTGATGATAGGTGAGGCCGGGTTTGACCGGCTTCGCGGGGCGCAGGGGGAGGTTCAATACCGGGCCTTCCTTTACCAGGCGCGGATAGCAGAGGAGATGGGGAAGCCGGTGGTGATCCACTGCGTTAAGGGTTGGGATGAACTGAGGCGTGCGCGCAGGGAGGTCAAACCCGGCCGCCCATGGGTCATCCACGGATTCCGGGGGAGCGGCAGCCTTGCAGCATCACTGGCAGAAGAGGGATACTGGTTCTCGCTGGGAACAAAAGGACTGACCCCTGAAGTGCTTGCTTCAGTAAGCCATGAGAAGCTGCTGCTTGAGACTGACGATTCAGGCCAGGAGATAACTGAGGTATACAGGCTCTTTGCGGCTGCCGCAGGGTATGGCGGACAGGAGGCGGAGACCAGGATACGGAATAATTTCAATTCACTTTTAAACTTCAGCCTGTAATGGAAGGATGGCTTTCACGCACCGAGATGCTGCTGGGCCCGGAAGCCCTGCAGAAGCTGAAGGAGGCACATGTGCTGGTGGCAGGGCTTGGTGGAGTGGGATCATGGGCTGCGGAGATGATCTGCAGGGCCGGGGTGGGTGCCATGACCATCATCGACGGCGACGTTGTTACAGCCGCAAACAGGAACAGGCAGCTGCCCGCACTGACTTCAACCACAGGCCGCAAGAAGGCCGAGGTGATGGGAGAGAGGTTGCATGATATCAACCCTGATCTCAGGCTACGTATCATCCCTGAGTTTATCCGTGACCAGCGGATGATTGATATCCTCGAGGAGGAGAAGTATGATTATGTGGTTGATGCCATTGATACCCTCTCACCGAAGGTTTTTCTTGTATATCACTCCCTCAGGCTGAACCTCCGTGTAGTAAGCTCAATGGGTGCAGGAGGCAAGTATGACCCGACAACCATCAGGGTGGCAGATATCTCAGAGACAAACTTCTGCAACCTGGCCCGTATGCTTCGCAAGAAGCTCCACAAGCTGGGCGTTCATGAGGGCTTTACAGCAGTCTACAGCCCGGAGGTGATTGACAAGAATCTTATCATCCGCGGATCTGACGAGAGCAACAAGGCATCCAGCGTGGGGACCATGTCATATATGCCGGCAGCATTCGGAATAGCCTGTGCCTCGGTGGTCATCAGGGACCTGGCTGGCATAAGCCAGGCATCTGCCTGATTCCATGTGCTTTCGTGGATCGTAGGGAGCTGGCTGGAATCACAGCACCATCTGCCTGATAGACTGCATCCCGGCGGGTGTCATGGTTCCGGCCGGTATAACCGATGCGGTTTATCCTATTTTTCCATTACTGCCTTCAGCGGCGGCATGTCGTATCCCGGGGGCGGACTGAGTCTTGTGTTCATGACCATGGTATCGCCCTCAAAGGTGCACTTCACCCTGATATGATGCGGACTTTCAATATACCTGATAATCATGTCAAGAGTGGTATCAGAGCTCCATTCGTAAGCGGCGGCAATGAGATGGAGGCCTGGGCCACCCGGTCTGCTGATCAGATTCGGGCCTGCCAGGCCGGTCTCTGATTCAATCCATTTGCCCCTGCCAAAAGGAATCCGGTATTC
>SBFZ01000374.1 GCA_006227095.1 Bacteroidota bacterium
ACCGTAAGACTGAACGGAGAATGGGAGTTCTGGTTCGGCACATTCATCTATGGCACACCAGGTGTTATATGTGACACCCTGACACCTGACTGCTACGGCAAGGTTCCGGGCTACTGGACTGATTACGTGGTTGACGGTAAACGTCTCCCGCGGTTTGGATACGGCACCTACAGGACTATAATATTATTGCCTTCAGGTTACCGTGACCGGATGGGTTTTGACATGCCTGTCTTCGATACATCGTACGAGATAAGTGTCAACGGGGTGACCATGGCCAGGAACGGCACCCCGGCGAAGAGCAGGGCAGAGTCAATACCCGCCTACGAGCCACTTTTTTTCAGTTATGTCCCGAAAAGTGACACCCTGGAACTGCTGATAAGGGTTTCAAACTGGGAACACCGCAGGGGAGGTTTCTGGATGCCGATGAAGGCAGGTAGCTTCCGTACGATACAGACCAATTTCTCCAACCAGTGGTTTATAAGCATAGCAGCATCAGGCATGCTCTTCGCCTCTTTCCTTTTCTTCTTTATATTTTATATCCTGGACAGGAGGGACAAGAAGCTTATCATGTTTTCAGTGCTGGTGCTGTGCCTGGCCTTCCGCCCTTTTCTCTCCCCCCCCTATCTTGCCACAATAATTGACATAAGGAACTGGCACATGATTGTCAGGGGTGAATACCTCATCCTTTATTTCATGATTACCTCCGGGGCCTGGCTGGCATATCTGATCTATCCGACACGATGGTACAGGAAATTTGCCCTTGCGGTTGACGGGGTATTCCTGCTTGGAGTCGCTTCAATAATACTCCTTCCTGTCTACCTCTTTACCTACATGGTATGGGTAATACAGGCAGTGGCCATGCTGGCTGTTCTTTATGCAATAGGTATGAGTATCAGGGGAGTGATACGGGGAAGCCGCACTGATTTTTTATACATGGTTGCGTTACTGGCAATTGTGATCGGGGTGGTTGCAGACATTCTGCTGGCCAATGCGATGGAGGAAAACCAGCATCTCTACATTCTCTCCTTCATGATGCTGGTGTTCGTATTAATACAGGCCTCCCTGCTGATACGTGACTGGGTAAGGCGGGGCCGTGAGCGTGAGAAGCTTGCGGTTCAGCTTGAGGAGCTGAACCGCAGCCTGGAAAGCAGGGTCAGGGAACGGACCAGCGAACTGATGGAAAGAACTGATGAGCTCAATGCACGGAATGAACAGATTGCACTTCAGAACAGGAAGCTCTCAGAGACCATCAGCCTGAAAAACAAAATCTTCTCTGTTATATCACATGACCTGCGCAGCCCGGTGGTCAATATCCTCTACACCCTTTACATGCTTAAGGAGGAAGAGTTTCGTGACAAAACTGAATCACTTGCTGACTCCTGCATCCAGTACTCCCAGCAGCTGATCAGCCTGCTCGAAAATATGCTTGTATGGGGCAAGGGACAGGAAGACATGATCAGGTACGTCCCTGCTGAGCATGACCTCGCTGACATAGTACTTACAAACATAAGTATCCTGAAGGACGGGGCAGACAGGAAAAACATCTCGCTGAATTTTACACAGGTGGGGAGATCCAAAGGGTGGTTTGACCGCGACCTTATGGATATTGTCGTCCGGAACCTGCTCTCCAACGCCATCAAATACACGCATCACGGGGGTAAGGTTACCATAAGCGTCAGGGAAAAGGAAGAAACCGCAGACTGGGTTACCATAAAGATATGTGATACCGGTGTCGGCATCTCTCCGGCGAGGCTGAAGAAGCTCTTTACGGGACATGATATTGAATCCACACCCGGGACCGATTCCGAAAAGGGAACGGGTATAGGTCTGAAGCTTGTACATGAACTGGTTGCACTGAGCAAGGGAACGATAACCGTTGAGAGCACCCCCGGTGAAGGCAGCTGTTTTACGGTCATCCTCCCGGGGCCGGGACAGGCCGGCAGGTTACGCTGAAGATATACCTCCCCCAGGGCATCAGCCCCCGGTAAGTTTCGAGAGACCCGTCAGGTTTATCAGCCTGACCTCCCGGCGGTCTACCGAGATGAGCCCCTCCTGTTCCATCTCCCCTATTGCCCTTGCAAGCGACGGGCGGGTAACACCAAAATATTCAGAAAGCTCCTGTTGGGAACGGTCAATTCGTACCCTGCCTGTAGAGGCGCCCGGAAGCGATGCGAGATATTGGGCAAATTTTCCCTTGATTGTATGAAAAGAGTGAAACCGCATCCGGCCTGAAAGAAACTGTGCCTTGTTGCATATGAATACCAGGTAATTCGAAAGAATCCGCTTATCCCTGGTCATAAGTGTCATGTAATCATCACGGTTGATTACCAGTATCTCTGAATCAACGTTCGCAATGACAGTAACCGGGTACCGGGCTCCGGATCCGAAGAGCACTGCTGCAGCAAGGGCATTGGGCGGATTTATGTCTTCAATCTTTATTGTACGGCCAGACAGGTCAGACATCTCTCCTCTGACACTCCCGGAAAGGACAATCATCAGTGAGGAAATCTCTTCGCCGGCCAGTGCGGCAACGGCTCCTGCATGAAAGAACCTTACCCTGAAGTTTACCTCCTCAAGCATGTATTCTATCTCAGAATCACTCAACCCTATAAAAAAAGGCGATCTGGCCAGAACCGGAAATTTCATTCTTCTTTTTCTTCAAAAATAAAAAAAATGCATATTGTAACATATGTTACATTTTCTCTGCTGTGAGGGGAGTACTTTTGTATTGCTTAACAAAAACAACAATGGAGAGAGACATAATAAAAATAGACGAGGAGAAGTGCAATGGCTGCGGACTATGTGTTCCGAACTGCCATGAGGGAGCTCTTCAGGTGATTGACGGTAAGGTCAGGCTGGTTTCAGAACTTATGTGTGACGGACTGGGAGCCTGTATCGGTTATTGCCCAGAAGGCGCAATAAATATAGAAAAACGGGAGGCAGAGCCCTATGATGAAACAGCCGTGATTAGCGAAATGGTCAAGAAGGGGGCTAACACAGTCATTGCCCACCTTAAACATCTTAAGGATCATCATGAATATGGTTACCTTGAAGAAGGGACCACCTGGCTGGAGGTTCACAGCGGTGAGCTGACTTTTGATCCGGGGGCAGTCCTGGATGCTGTCAATGGCGGGGACCGGCATGCAAAGACCGGCGAGGAAAGCAGGCAGCGGGAACAGCATCAGCATCAGCACCAGCATGGGCAGGGACATCAGCACGGACAGGGACATCAGCATGCTCACCAGCATCATCATGGAGGAGGCTGCCCGGGAAGCGCTGAAAGAATTATCTCCCCGGCACCGGCATTTGCCACTGCACCCGCATTTGCCACGGCAGCGGCTGAAACACCGTCACAGCTGACACACTGGCCGGTTCAGATGCACCTGGTCAATCCCAACTCACCTGTGTACAGGGGAGCTGACCTTCTGCTTGCCGCTGACTGCGTGGCGTTCTCCATGGGCTCATTTCACAGCCTTTTCCTCAGGGGAAAAGCACTTGCCATAGCCTGTCCGAAGCTTGACCACGGCTCTGAAATATATATTGAGAAACTGACTGTAATGATTGAAACCGCCAGGGTCAACACCATAACCGTAATGATGATGGA
>SBFZ01000183.1 GCA_006227095.1 Bacteroidota bacterium
ACCCTGTCTGTGATGCCGTCAAAGTCGATCCGAACTGCAGTTGCTGATCCGGCCTCTGAAGTTGTACCGGTGACAGAGGCTACCCCGGCCGATCTGCCCGGTCTGCCCGGCCTTGCCTGCCCTGATGCTATAGCTGATCCTGATCCCTTCACTGAAATCACTGCTCCAGCTTCCGAGGGTGCCGTTGTCCCTGTAGGCTCCTCATCACTCTTATAGGGCATCAGTGACCTGCCATCCTTTTTAAGAGTCACAGCGTAGATCCCGGCTATCTCCTGATAGACCATCTCCCATTCGAGATCACAATAGGTGGGTTCAAACCTGCGGTTGGAGATAAAGACAATATGTTCACCGTCAGAAGTAAACAAAGGATTGAAATCATGAAAGAGACCGCTGCTGATGCAGTTTATGCTTTTTGTTTCAAGTCCGTACACATAAAGCTGGTACATGTATGCCTCATTCATTTTCGAGTAGACAATATACCTGCTGTCAGGCGACCAGGAGTAGTCGAATATTGATTTCAGGTCAAGGGATACATCCACATTTTCATATTCTTCCCTGTCGACTTTTGTTACTGCCTTCGTGGCAACATCAATGAACCAGAGTGTCAGTGTCTGGTCAGTCCATGCAATCCTTTTGCTGTCAGGAGACCATTTGATAGTGTGGCGGTAGCCGGCTCCGAGGGATGTCAGTTTTACCGGTTCTTTCTTCCCGTCAGGAGATATGAGATAGAGTTCATATTCACCGGAAGAATCAGAGAAGTATGCAATCCATTTTCCGTCGGGTGACCATACGGCATCCTTGTCACGGGCACCTGAAGAGTTTGTGAGATTTCTGACCGGACCTTCCTTTTCCGGAATGGTGAAAATGTCTCCGCGGGCCACTATCAGTGCACGGCTCCCGGATGGTGATATGTCAGCACGCGTTATGTTGCGGCTGACATCCTTCATGAAGGGACGCCTCTCCTCCATGTCCTGCATAATCTTTACCGGAACCCGGGCTGTGACCCCGGAGGTGACATCAAGTTTCCAGATATCTCCTCCAAGCTCATATACAACCTGGTTTCCCCCGAAGTCAGGGTGGCGAACATCGTACTCCTTATGCTTCGTAACCTGTTCAATTTTCCCGGTGCCGGGATCATATGACCATATGTTGAGCACCCTGTCGCGGTCAGAGCTGAAATAAATTTTGTCACCTATCCACATAGGCCACCTGTCAGATCCTTCATAGTTGCTGATGTTCGTCTCCTGGTCTGTCTTCAGGTCATAGATAAATATTTCCTGTGCCCGGCCGCCCTTATACCGTTTCCAGGTGGCATTATCCTGTGAGTCCTTGTTGTAGACTATCCTGCTGCCGTCAGGAGAAAAGCTTCCGCGGGCGGCGTCATACATAATCATCTCCTCGAGCCCGGTGCCGTCAGGAGATATGAGGTACATCTTCACATATCGCGAGGGACTGTTGCGGCCGGAGGAAAACATGATCTTGTTTTTGGTCGCATTCCATCCGATGACCTCGTCCATCCCGGGATGGTACGTCAGCCTTTTTATGTCACCTCCGTTGATGTTCATCACATATACATCAGCGTTTCCATCGTACTCACCCGTGAAGGCTATGATGCTGCCGTCAGGTGATATCTCCGGATAGGTTTCGCGGCCGTCACTGAATGTCAGGCGGCATGCCGTTCCGCCGTCGGCAGGAACTTTCCAGAGGTCGCCTCCGCTGGCGAAGACAATGATGTCGCCCTGAATGTCAGGGTATTGCATGAAGGGGTCCTGTGCTCCGGCAGTGATTGCCGGGGCAACAAACAGGCAAAGGAGGAGCAGCCGGATACTGTTACCTTTCCGGCCGGAATGGCAATTGTACTTTTTCATCTGGGTTGGTATTTATGTTCTGATACTATCCTGTCACCACTATCCATGGTCTGACTGACCATTCGGTGATCAGCCCGTTTTTGACGTAGGGGTCGCGCCTGACGAAGTCTTCCGCAACTCCGGGCGAGTCGCCCCTGAAGATCAGCACGGCACCATCGGCAGGTTCTGCCAGGGCCCCGGCCATCACAATGCGGCCATCGTCATGGAACTCATGAACCAGGTCGAGGTGATCTCCGCGGAACGGAGCACGTTTCTCGATGTAGTTCTCAACTGTCTTGTAAAAGAGGATGTAATACATACGACTATATTTTTTCAGGTATCTGCTGGCTGCAGGTACTGTTCACCCGGTTTTGACGACACAAGTTATGAATTTCAGCGGAAGTTGAACCCGGCCGGAACGTTAAATGACCCTTTCAGGTCATGAAATTCTTTTTCAATAAAATCAGCCGGTGTAATTGCTGAAAAGTTACTTTTATACACTGATTTTAATACCTGATCAGTGAAAAACTGACAGCGACAGCAATGAACAATCAATTGTCATGATGGAAAACGGGTTCAGAACTTACGGTTACCGGTGGGTAATGCTGGCTGTATACATGCTGGCCATAGCAGTCAACCAGATCATGTGGATCACTTTTGCGCCCATTACCATTGATGCCACGGTGTTTTACGGTGTTTCTGACCTTAAGATCGGCATCCTTTCAATGAGCTTCATGATTGTATACCTTTTTGTGTCAATACCTGCATCGTGGATAATAGATACATATGGCATCCGCACCGGCGTTGGTATCGGAGTGGCTCTTACCGGTGTGTTTGGCATGCTAAGGGGTCTTTTTGCCACTGACTATAACCTTCTGTTACTATTCCAGATAGGTATTGCCGTAGGCCAGCCGTTTCTCCTGAATTCAATCACCAAGGTGGCTTCAAGATGGTTTCCCATCAGTGAGAGAGCCACGGCGTCAGGACTGGGTACCCTGGCCATGTACTTCGGGATACTCCTGGGGATGAGTCTTACCCCATTCCTGGTGAACGGCAGGGGGATAGGCGGGATGCTTTACCTGTACGGCACCATATCAATCGCCACTGCTGTCGTCTTTTTTATTTTTGCCAGGGAACGGCCTGTCACACCGCCATGCCGTCCCGACCAGGAAGAGCGGGCCCTGGCTATCGAAGGAATGAGGCTTCTTTTCCGCAACAGGGATTTTCTCTGGCTCATGCTGATCTTTTTTATTGGTCTCGGAGTATTTAACTCAGTTACCACCTGGATAGAGAACATACTTAGTCCCAGGGGTTTTTCTGCGGAGCAGGCAGGTATTGCCGGTGGATTAATGATACTGGGGGGTGTGGCAGGCGCAATCATAATGCCATTCCTGTCAGATCGTTACAGGAGGCGGATTCCCTTCATCAGTATCGCCCTCGCCGGTGCCACACTGAGCCTGGCTATGGTAACCTTTACTGAAAATTACACCCTGCTTCTTGTCTCCGCCGCAGCTTTCGGCTTTTTCCTGCTGAGTTCCGGGCCGATAGGATTCCAGTACGGAGCAGAGGTGACATTCCCCGTGTCAGAAGGCACTTCAAACGGGTTTCTCCTCCTGATGGGACAGGTATCAGGCATTGCATTCATATTCAGCATGGACTGGTTCAAGTCGCCGGTAACAGGCTCTATGACAATGCCCTTGTCAGTCCTCAGTGTCCTGATGCTGATAAGCTTCTTCCTTTCGGCAAGGCTCA
>SBFZ01000313.1 GCA_006227095.1 Bacteroidota bacterium
CTGGTTTATTCAGACACACTTCCCCTTATGTTCCCGGGTGAAGGAATCTACCTGGTCTCTGTTGACAGCCTGATTCGCGAGGGACTTGTCCTTTTCAATTTCGGCCCTGATCATCCATCCATGACCAGGCCGGAAACAATGATCCCTCCTCTTGCATATATTGCCACCCCTGAGGAGATGGATGAGATGATGTCAGCGGAGAAACCGAAGCTGGCACTTGACAATTTCTGGCTTGACCGGACAGGAAGCATCGAAAGGTCAAAGGAACTGATCAGGATTTATTACAACCGCACCCTTTTTGCCAATTATTACTTCACCTCCTACAAGGCAGGGTGGCTCACTGACAGGGGAATGATTTACATAATGTACGGTCCGCCTGATAAGGTTTACAAGAATGCCGAGGGCGAGAGCTGGGGCTTCAGGAGACCACCGGTGAAAAGCCGCTGGGGCTCACGTTATACCTTTGAGGACCAGTACCTGTGGTTTAATTTCCGGAAACAGAGGAATAACTTTTCAGACAACGATTATGTTCTGAACCGCGCTGGCACACCGGTTAGCTTCTGGGATATAGCCGTCGCCAGGTGGCGTGAAGGGAAGGTGTTCAGGCTTGATAATCCCCAGGAACTGAAATGAGATCCGGGTTACTGTCAAGCCGCAAAGCGAAGAGTTATCGGGGCCCGTCAATACTACACGAACTTCAATGATGCACAGCGAAAAAGAATTCATCTTCGGCATGCACCCCGTTATGGAAGCCATCAGGGGAGGCAGGCAGATTGACCGCGTACTGGTGAGGCAGGGACTCCGCGGCGGACAGTACCACGAACTGATGCAGGTGGTAAATGAGTATTCAATCCCATGGCAGGTGGTGCCCCAGGAAAAGCTTGACTACATCACCCGCAAGAATCACCAGGGGGTGATAGCATGGCTCTCGGCAATTGAGTTCCAGAATATTGAAAATATCCTGCCACGGATTTTTGAAGAGGGTGGAGACCCGCTCCTGCTGATGCTCGACGGCGTCAGTGACGTGCGCAACTTCGGAGCAATCGTGAGGTCAGCCCTGTGTTTCGGTGCCCATGCAGTCATCATTCCTGAAAAGAACTCAGCCAGGATATCTGCTGATGCAGTAAAGGCATCAGCAGGAGCCCTCAGCACATTCCCAGTCTGCAGGGTTAAGAGCCTCACAAAGTGCCTTACCTACCTTAAGGAATCAGGCCTGAAGGCAGTGGCTGCCACAGAAAAATCTGATGATCAGATCAGTACAGCCGACATTAAAGGACCGGTTGTAATTATTCTCGGATCGGAGGATAAGGGCATCAGCCGTGAGCTGATCGGATTGACTGACAAGCAGGTTTCAATACCCATTACCGGAGCAATTGGCTCCCTCAACGTGTCCGTCTCAGCCGGGATCATTCTTTATGAAGTCGGCCGGCAGAGGGGGAGTTAGACGGTCGGCAGTACTCAGCCGGCAGCTGGCACTTTTTAACTCGCATCTGCCGGCCGGAGAGTCGGCAAGGCACCATGCAATTCAGCCTATCAGCCCCCTGATCCTGTCATCAAGCTGCTTCTGATCTGAGGTAAATGATGCCAGGCCTGCAAGGGTAAGCAGGGTATCAATCGCCAGCTCTCCCGAAAGGATCCTCTCCTTCCATGATGCCAGCACCGGGATCTTGCCTTCTTTCATTATACGCTCATTGTCCTCCTTGCTCATCACCGGGAACATATCACCGAGGCCGGCTTCATGTGCCATCCTGACAATTTCACTGCCAGAAGAAGGGAGCTCCTTTCCCAGCTTCCTGCCCAGCTCTATAACGCTGTTCGGCACATCCCAGAGCTTTTCGATTGCCAGGCCGTCAGCCTCACCATTGAGAGGGACTTCATACCGCTGCGTCAGCCTGCTGTCAAAAAGCCCTGTGAGGGTCTTTCTGCCGGCAGCCGCAACCTTGGGAGGCATGGTATAAACATCCGTACCGGCCAGCAGGTCAAGCTGGTTGTAATTTCTCAGGCTGGCAGCGATCTGCCTGGTTTTGCTGCCTGTCTCGCCTGAGAGCCTTGTCACCCATGACTGTGATGAGAGAACGGCATTCTCACCCCCACCGCTGCCGTCACCAAGCCTGTTGTCAGCAATAAACGCGCCGATCCTGCCAAGGAAGACATTCAGGTAATCAGGCCTGGCCACAAGTGTCACCAGCGCATTCTGCCGTGCACTGAACTCAAGGGTAAAGTTGATGCGAACCCCCTTCTCATGCAGAAGCCTTGCTCCTATCAGTCCTTCAGGAGTATAGGGAACCTTCACAATAAACTGCTCCGGGCAGAGCTCCCTGTACCTGAGCCCGTAAGATACAATGGCATCAATGTCATGGGCGGTGTCAGTATGAAGCTCAACACTGACCAACCCGCCGAACTTTTTCGCCAGTCGCAGACCATGACGGGCATTGAGTATAAAGGCAATCTCCTTTACCTGCTCCTCCACCGCGAGATGGCTGACAAGCTGTAATGCACCCGGCACAAAACCATCATAGATACCCTTCTGTATCTCATTGTTCAACAAGGTGTTGTTGGTTGTCAGGGCTGTCATCTCCGCAGTCCAGTTGGCTTCAGCTTCATCCATGTCACCGGTGTCGAGCCAGAGCTCGGTGCCGGTGGAACGGAGCGATTGCCAGAAGGGGTCATGCCTTGGAGAAACAGGTTTGTCATTTATGCCTGACTTGATAAAGGCGGTCAGCTTTTCATTGTAGGTTGAACTCATATCTTCTGTTTTTGATTTGTCATACTCAGCATGGCCTGAAGGTCACTTCCTGCAGGACTCTGGAACAGTTCCAGTCCGAACTGGCCGGCAACAGCATATGCATAGTCTACCACGGCAGACTGGACACCTTCAAAGGGAACCCAGGAGTTGATCTTGCTGAAGCAGTATATCTCCACCGGCATGCCCGATTCCATTGCAGGCATGTCACGTACCATCACAGGCATCATCGGGTCAATATGAGGGTGATTCTTCAGGTATTCCACCATGTAGGCCCTGAATGCGCCAAGATTGGTCAGAGAAGTTGCCTCTCCTTTCTTAAGTGCCTCAATATCTGCACTGTTATCTTTAAGCCATCTCTCCATAAATGGTCTCCTGCTGACAGTATCCACCATCTCAGGGGTGACAAAGGCGATTGAGCGTACATCAATGCGGATCTCGCGCTTAATCCTCCTGACGCCGGAGTCCTCCATTCCTTTCCAGTTCTGGAACGACTCAGAGATAAGTGCCCAGGTAGGAACCGTAAGGATGGTCTTATCAAAGTTTTCGACCTTCACTGTATACAGTGTCATGTCAATAACGGTTCCGTCTATATTCCGGGTGGGAATTGTTATCCAGTCGCCCAGCTTGACCATGTTGTTGGTTGAGAGTTGTACGCTAGCAACCAGTCCCAGCAACGTATCCTTGAAGACAACGGCCAGTACTGCAGTAGCCACGCCAAGGCCTGCAAACACGCTGGTAAGCGAAATCCGGAACAGAACCGATATGATGCTGAGGATGCCGGCAAAAGTAACCAGCACCTTCATTATCTGAACGTAAGGCTTGATTGACCTCCCCCTGGAAAG
>SBFZ01000324.1 GCA_006227095.1 Bacteroidota bacterium
ACCAGGATTCCGTCAGGAGAGTGGCTGATATTGTTTACGTCGATGATTGATACTTCGGTTTTGCCCTCTCCGGCCGGTCTGGCGGTATGTGGCCCGTCATCAGCCAGGAATGTCAGGCTGCGGAACCCGGTCATGTGTCTCATGGCGAAGTGGGATGCGCACCGGGCGCCGTTGCCGCACATCGCTCCCCGTGAACCGTCAGAATTAAAGTATAACATCCGGAAATCATATCCGTCGCATTCTTCAACCAGTATCAGTCCGTCAGCCCCGATGCCAAAGTGGCGGTCACATAACTTCCTGATCAGTAAGGTATCAGAATGAGAAATTATTACCGGACTGTTTTTAACAATGATGAAATCGTTGCCGGCTCCCTCATATTTGTTAAAGGTAATTTGCATTCGGTTAAATTGAAGTTAATTCTCTTAAAATGACCCCTTCTGTATGTTAAAAATTCGAAAATTTGCAGAACAATTCTGCCATGAAGTGGTTGTAAAGATATTAATCTTTTGGGCAGGCACGTAATTTGATAATTAAGGACTAAATTGAAAATCGAACTTTAAAATATTTGGAGCTATGAAAGGTAAAGGATTGATAACTACGTTGCTGGTGGCTCTTTTCGGGGCTCTTGCAGGTCTTTTCATTTACACCAGGTTTCTTGACAGGGACAAACTGGTGATTGGAAATGAAAAGGAGAAAAAGATGATTGAGGAGAATGCGAGGTACACCTCCATGGTGCCGCAGTCAGGAGTGAATGATTTTACATTTGCAGCCGAGCAGACGGTGCATGCCGTAGTACATGTAAAGACCAAAGCAACTGTCAGCTCATCCTATTCCAATCCCCTTTATGAATTTTTCTATGGTCCGGGTGCGAGCCGGCCGAGGGAAGTCAGGGGATTCGGATCTGGCGTCATTGTCACTGAGGACGGGTTTATTGTCACCAACAATCATGTCATTGAGGATGCGGATGAGGTTGATGTAACACTGAATGACAAGCGTACTTTCTCAGCTGATGTGGTAGGTCGTGATCCGAGTACTGATATTGCAGTGCTGAAGATAAAGGCCAATGATTTGCCGTATGTTAAATTTGGCAACTCTGATGCTATACGTCTGGGTGAGTGGGTTCTTGCCGTGGGCAACCCATTCAATCTGACATCTACTGTGACAGCAGGAATAGTGAGTGCAAGGGGACGAAGCCTCGGATTGCTTGATAACCAGTACCGCATTGAGTCGTTTATCCAGACTGATGCAGCCCTTAACCAGGGTAACAGCGGAGGTGCCCTGGTCAATGTACAGGGTGATCTGATAGGGATAACCACTGCAATTATTTCGCCCAGCGGGGCATATGCCGGCAACTCTTTTGCAGTTCCGACGTCTATAGTAAGGAAGGTTTATGAAGATATCAGGGAGTTCGGTGAAGTACAGCGTGGCCTGATGGGAGTGAATATAACGGATGTTACTGACGAGCTTGCGAAGGAGGAAAACCTTAAGGAGATAAAGGGTGTTTATCTCACAGGTGTTGTTGAGGATGGTGCTGCGAAGGCAGCGGGTCTTGCAGAGAAGGATGTGATCATTGCAATCAATGGTGAACCGGTTGAGACTACTGCTGATCTACAGGAGAAGGTAAGCCGCTACAGGCCGGGTGATAAGCTTGAAGTGACGTATCTCAGGAAGGGTAAACAGGATAAAAAGAGTGTGGTTCTCCGCAATATTGAGGGCGGAACCGGCGTTGTAGCTCCCGGGGCACAGTCCTCAACAGTGTTCGGCGCTACATTCACGCCGCTCACTGCAGGCGAGAAAAGTCAGTTTAAAATATCAGGCGGTGTAAGGATAACCTCAATTTCGGATGGCCGGTTCCGTGATCTCGGCTTTTCGAAAGGGACAGTCATAATAGACGTGAACGGGGAGAAGGTAAACAGTGGTGCGGATATCCGCAAGGCAACAAATGACGGAAGAACCCTGTCATCAGTGGAAGGCTTTACACCGGATGGAACTTACTTCAAATACCAGACAAGGAGGTAGAATTGAGGTGTTGAATATAAAATCCGGAATATCAATGGGTTGCCAGGTTGTGCAACCCTCTTCCGGTTTAACGTTATTAAATTTGTATTATAACTTATAAAGCAGTAACTTTGCGAAAATTTTTTCGAAGGGGTAAAGAGAATGAGACAACTTAAGATTACCAAATCCATAACCAACCGTGAAAGTGCATCGTTGGACAAATATCTGCAGGAGATTGGTAAAGAAGAGTTGATATCGGTTGAGGAAGAGGTAGAGCTGGCACAAAGGATAAAGAAGGGTGACAGGGCAGCGCTGGAGAAGCTCACAAAGGCAAATCTCCGTTTTGTTGTCTCAGTGGCCAAGCAATATCAGAACCAGGGACTTAGCCTTCCGGACCTCATAAATGAGGGTAACCTCGGCCTTATCAAGGCTGCAGAGAAGTTTGATGAAACCAGGGGTTTCAAGTTCATTTCCTATGCCGTCTGGTGGATCAGGCAATCTATTTTGCAGGCTCTGGCCGAACAGTCGAGGATAGTGCGTTTGCCTCTGAACCAGGTTGGTTCCCTGAATAAGATAAATAAGGCATTTGCGCGGTTTGAGCAGGAGAATGAGCGTACTCCCTCACCTGAGGAACTTGCCGAGGTTCTTGACCTTCCAAAGGAGAAGGTGGCAGACACTCTGAAGGTTTCGGGACGCCATGTTTCAGTTGATGCACCTTTTGTGGAGGGTGAAGACAACAGTTTGCTTGATGTGCTTACCAATGTTGACTCACCCATAGCTGACAAAATGCTCATTGACGAGTCTCTCTCAAAGGAGATTGACCGTGCACTGGCAACACTTACGGAGCGTGAGAGGGATATAATTCGTTATTTCTTCGGTATAGCATGCCAGGAGATGACGCTTGAAGAGATAGGGGAGAAATTCGGCCTGACCCGTGAAAGGGTGAGGCAGATCAAGGAGAAGGCCATACGCAGGCTGCGTCATACTTCACGCAGCAAGCTCCTGAAAGGGTACCTGGGGTAGTATTCTCAGGCATAAGTAAACAGAAGAAAGGGTGTTGAAAGCACCCTTTTTTCTTAAACGCAAATGAGCCCGGGGATTCGGGCTCATTTTTGTGTCCGCGTTCGATGCGGATCTGGGGGGAAGAACTGCTTCATACGGATATGGCTGAAATGAGAAACAGAAATCACCATATCACTCCGTAAAGATAACAGAGACCTTGCTTATTTTGAAACTACAGAAGGGTCGAACTGATAAACCAACCTGTTGAGTCAACAGATAACCGTTTTAAAACAATAGACCACTATTTTCCGGTGAATCTCCTGACAAATTCAGTCTTGTAGGAATCACCCAGGAAGGCCTTAAGACCCTCTGAAAGCAATATCTCTCCCTGTCTTGTGTAACCGGTCACATGATCAAGATTGACCAGGTAGGAGTGATGGACTCTCAGAAAATTCTGATCTTCCAGCAGGCCGTCAAAATGCTTGAGATTCTTGGAACTGACAACCTTTCTGCTCCCTGAAAGGTGAAAATTGGTA
This sequence comes from Bacteroidota bacterium, assembly GCA_006227095.1. GTDB lineage: Bacteria > Bacteroidota > Bacteroidia > Bacteroidales > VadinHA17 > SR-FBR-E99. The sequence continues at coordinate 3,537 of SBFZ01000324.1, forward strand.
CAGTATCCGTCAGCCTGGCACATGATAATCTCTGAAACCCTGAGTACTTCAAAGCCCTTTATATTCGGAATTATAAGTGTGGACTGCCTGGGGGAGTTGCTCCTGAGATTGTTGAGCAGTGAGTTGATAATCTCGGTATTTATTCCTGCCGGACCGGCTGACCTGACCCTGGCTACAGCGTCAACCAGCTCATCAATCTTGACCGGCTTCAGGAGGTAATCCACAGCACTGAATCTGAAGGCCTTGATGGCATATTCCGAGTATGCGGTGACGAAAATTATCTTGAAATCGATCTTTTCAAACATATTCAGAATGTCAAAACCCTGACCATCAGGCATCTCCACGTCAAGGAAAATAAGGTCAGGCGTTGTCTTCTGGATGGCAGCATACCCTGTTTTTACCGATGAGGCCTCTGCAACAATCTCTACGTCGGGACAATACTCAGCCAGGTAGTTGCAGATTACGTCTCTTGCCAGTTTTTCATCATCAATTACTACAGCCCTTATCATATCTTTTATGGGGATTTGGATTAGTGTTCAGCAGTTTATTCCGTTATCATTTGTATCAGGATTTGACCGGCAGTTCAATCTCCACCCTGGTCCCTGTCTCCTCACGGTCATTGTACAGGTCGGAGATTTTGATCCGGCAGTCGGTCAGCATCAGATTATTGACAATCTTCAGCCTTTCGGTCGCGAGAGAGATCCCCTTTGATCTCCTGGGAAGCGATTTGTCCTTCATTTCTTCCGAACGGCTTCTTCCCACACCGTCATCTTCCACACTGCAGGTCAGAATATTGCCTTTCAGGGCGAATGACACCCTTATGGATCCCTTTCTCTCATTAAGTCCCATTACTCCGTGCCATATCGCATTTTCCACAAACGGCTGTATTAGTCCCGGTACAACCCTGAGGTAATCCTTACTTACTTCCGGTTCAATCTCAATGGAATAATCGAATTTGTCACCGAACCTCAGGTGTTCTATCTTCAGATAGTCTTCCAGTGCGTCTATCTCAATTGCAAGCCTTACGAAATCCTCATTCATGTTATTGAGGACAGTCCGGATAAGCTTTGAGAAATCTGCGATATAGCGGTTGGCTGAGAGCCTGTCATTGTTTGAGATGAAGTAGTTGATGGAGTTGAGGGCGTTGAATATGAAATGGGGATTCATCTGGCCTCTCAGGGCCTGGTGACGGAGCATATCCCTTTTCTGCTGTTCCCTTATTGTAAGGTGCCTGAGAAAATACCAGCCGGCGATGGAAATGATCAGCAGCAGCGTCAGGGGCATGGCAACCCGGAATGCAGTAGTCTGGTAGAAGAATGGTTTGATCCTGATTGTCAGGATACGACGGTTACTCCAGGAACCATTTAGGTCCGTGGCTTCAATTTCCAGGTTATACCAGCCGGGTGTAAGATTGGAAAAGTTTATGTTCCTGTCGGTATGGTCAGTATGGTACCAGTTGGCAGCGTCACCGTCAATCCGGTACCTGTACCTTATCATTTCGGGGCTTCGGTATTCCGGAACTATGAAGGTCAGGTGAAAATTGTCATCACCCTTTTCCAGTATTACCGTGTCACATTTGTAAACCGGCATGTCGAATGTTTTACTCAATGCTGACACGTCAAACTCGTTGATGATGATTTGCTGGTTGATATTGCCCCTGCTGCCGTGGAGTACTTCCAGGGGGTCAAATTCCACAGCACCGCCTACTCCCCCGAAAAGGAATTTGCCTTCGCGGGTTTCGTATACTGCATCAGAATTGAACTCATGAATAAGCAGTCCGTCATTTTCGCTGAATGACCTGATAAGACCGGTAGAAGGGTTTATTACCGAGATTCCGTTGTTTGTCGAAACCCAGATATTGCCGTCCCGGTCCCTGAGGATGCTGTAGGTTGTGTTGCTTGAAAGTCCCGAGGCGGTTGTATAGAAGTTTTTCTCACCTGTACCCGTATCAAAGCGGCATATGCCCATACCAAGTGTTGCAAGCCAGAGGATCCCGTTATCATCTTCACATATATCCTCTATGTTTGCCATGGATGAGGCGATCTTGATGAATTCATGTTCAAGGGTTGCAAGGTTCAGCTTCATAAGGTAACTGTAGCTGCCTCCTGACCAGAGTATGTTCCCCTGGCGGTGAACGGTGAACCAGTTGACTGTGTCACCTGTAGTAAGAAGCGTCTCAGAACGCCTTGAAACCGGATCATACCTTATGATTCCGGATTCGGCTACCAGGATTTTCCCATCCCTGTCATAGCAGATGGTATGTGCATATTTCCCTGGATAGTGTTCTTCAACCTTACCGGTTTGAAGGTCATAGTGCAGGAGTTTCCTATAATAATATCCGATCCATAGACCACCGGTATCAGGAAGGAATGCCCTGGGATGCCATAATTCAATCAGTTGGCGGTCATCCAGGACCAGTTTTCGCTCAGGAACTCCGTCACGGCCAATCCTTATCAGGTAGTTTCTGTCCCTGGCGGCTATCCAGAGGGCATCCCTGTCATCCCTGATAATCCCAAAGACATTCAGCTGGTTGCTCTTTTCCGGAAACGGGCTGATATGCCTGAACTCATGGGGAGTGAATACAACCTTGACCACTCCTGCAGGTGTTCCTCCCCGGTAAAAATGGGAAAACCAGAGCAATCCGGGGTCCTGCAGCAGGTATACATTCGGGAGGCCGCATTCATCATGATTTATCGTCATTACAGAATCACGATCGGGAATACAGATGTTGAGCCCGGAATCATGGTTGTAATAAATCACGGGCTTTTCACAGGCAAACCTTATTTTGTGTATGTCGCCATCGTATTCACAAAAGCAATTTCTGCTTTCATCATACCTGAAAAGTCCCGTCAGTGAGGCAAGCCATCTGTTGCCCGCTGTGTCCCTGACCAGTCTGGCATATCCGGAACCATCGAAAAAAGTCCCTATCCTGCCGGGGAGCCTCTCCAGCCGGCTTGCCTCTTTCATAACGGCAGAAGGTTGGCCTGTCAGGGGATCATTGCCCACGCTGAAGTTAATAACCATCGCTCCTGTAAGCCAGGGCTCCCCTGAATCATCAAATGTAAGGCGGTACTGGCTGAACATGAACAGGGGGATCTCATTCACCGGGTTTCTCCATGGATAGAGGATAGCCTCTCCTGTCAGCAGGTTGTACCTCAGGACCCCCTTTATAAGGATGAACCAGAGGTAACCGTCGGGGCCCGGATTGAAGCAAATGAGATCATTGAGGCTATAACCTCCCAGGCTTCTGACCCGGCTGAATTTCTCCGTGGTACGATTGAAAAGAGCAAGAAGGGCGTTGTCTGTGGAAATCCAGAGTCCGTCATAATTGTCAATCGCCAGGTGGTTTACTGAGAAGTAGGGGATGGTGGTTGAGTCGGCCGGGTCATGGTAATAATTTACAAAATCGGTTCCGTCATAGCGTGTCAGGCCATCCCATGTTGCCATCCATACAAATCCGCTGCTGTCCGCTGAAATGGCCCTGACATCATCATGTCCCAGTCCGTTCCGGGAGTTGTAATGGGTAAGCACATACCCCTGCCCGGAGACATGACGGGTGAGAGCCATGACTATTGCCAGGTAGAGTATGAATTTAACCCAGGGGCACTTGAGGCACATCGGATGCAGGTATACGGCAATCACAAAAATAGACAAAATATTCAGAGTTTGCCGGCAGGCACTTTCCTGTCAAAAAGAACATTGCAGCAACATTCCGTATGCCCCTAATTGCTATTTTTGCCACACAGGGCACCAGGATGGAATTCAGGCTTACTTCAGACTTTACACCGGCAGGCGATCAGCCTGAGGCAATCAGGCAGCTTTCAGAGGGACTCATGGAGGGTATTCCTTTTCAGACACTCCTCGGGGTAACCGGATCAGGGAAAACATTTACCATTGCAAACGTGATAGCACAGCTCAACAGGCCGGTCCTGGTCCTGAGCCACAACAAGACTCTTGCTGCTCAGCTCTATGGTGAGTTCAGACAGTTTTTTCCTGACAATGCCGTGGAGTATTTTGTCTCTTATTACGACTACTATCAGCCAGAAGCCTATCTTCCGGTAACCGATACCTATATTGAAAAGGATCTTTCCATAAATGATGAAATAGAGAAGCTCAGGCTGAGTGCCACTTCATCATTGCTTTCCGGCCGCAGGGATGTCATAGTTGTCTCCTCGGTTTCATGTCTATATGGCATCGGTAATCCGGATGATTTCCGCGCGAACACCGTTCATGTGATCAGGGGGGCAAAGATCAGCCGGAGTGTGCTGTTGCGAAAGCTGGTTGACAGTCTTTATGCCCGCAATGAGGTGGAATTCACCCATGGTACGTTCAGGGTGAGGGGTGATACCGTGGATATTTTCCCGGCATATGCTGACCTGGCCCTGCGGGTGGTCTTCTTTGGTGATGAAATTGAAGAGGTTTCAACATTTGACCCTCTGAGCGGGGTTCACCGCGAGTATCTGGATGAGTATGTGATATACCCTGCCAATCTCTTTGTCACCACCAGGGAAAGGATCAATATTGCCGTGTCACAGATACAGGATGACATGGTGCTTCAGGCGAAGCACTTCCGTGATACCGGGCGTCCTGAGGAGGCTAAGCGCATAGAGCAGCGGGTGCAGTATGACCTGGAGATGATCAAGGAACTGGGTTACTGCAGCGGCATCGAAAACTATTCGCGGTATTTTGACGGCAGGGAACCGGGTTCGAGACCTTTCTGCCTGCTTGACTGCTTCCCGAAGGACTTCATCACGGTAATAGATGAGAGCCATGTCACCATTCCCCAGATAAGGGCGATGTATGGTGGTGACCACTCGAGGAAGCAGACACTTGTGGAATACGGATTCAGGTTACCGGCAGCACTGGATAACAGGCCCCTCAGGCTGGAGGAATTCGAAACCCTGACAGGACAGACTATATATATGAGTGCCACTCCTGCCGAATATGAGATGGAGAAGAGTGAAGGCGTATTTGTTGACCAGGTCATCAGGCCTACCGGTCTTCTGGATCCACCGGTAGAGGTAAGGCCCAGCCGCAACCAGGTTGACGACCTGATGGAAGAGATCAGGATCCGCTCGGCAAGAGGTGAGAGGGTACTGGTAACCACCATGACAAAGAGAATGGCTGAGGAACTGAATACCTATCTTGCCCGGTTTGACATCAAATCACGGTACATACACTCTGATGTTGAGACCATTGAAAGGGTGGAGATACTTGAAGGACTCAGGGCAGGTGAGTTCGATGTCCTTGTCGGGGTGAATCTTCTGCGTGAGGGTCTTGACCTTCCTGAGGTGTCGCTGGTAGCTATCCTTGACGCTGACAAGGAGGGGTTCCTGAGATCGGGCAGGGCACTGACACAGACTGCCGGCAGGGCGGCAAGGAATATAAACGGGATGGTGGTGATGTATGCTGACCGTATCACGGGGGCAATGCAGGAGACCATCAACGAGACAAAGAGAAGGCAGGCAAAGCAGCTTAAGTATAATGAAGAGATGGGCATAACGCCGCAGCAGGTTGTGAAGAAGGGAGGAGCCATGCTGAGAGGACTCAGTCATAAGGGAGTGGCGGTGCGGGCCTACACCGGACCGGAGAAAGTTGATGTTGCTGCTGATCCGGTGGTGAGATACATGTCACGGGAACAGCTTGAAAAGGCTATTGACAAGACACGCAGGGCGATGGAAAAGGCAGCAGCGGCACTTGATTTTATTGAGGCAGCCCGACTGCGTGACGAGATAGAGGGGATGAAGAGACTGGCATCCGAAAGGGGATGATTCCGGCGATTATGCACGAAAAAGCTGCTTCCTGCGTTTGAATAATGTAATGTAAATTGCAGAAGCCTGGAGGAACAGGCTCCTGTATATAATATATTTATGCAGAGAACTCTTGCCATTTTATTCCTTGCCGCTGTCACTATGGCCGGTTGCTCCAGGCTGCCGGACCCGGAGCCAGTTGATAATCCCAGGGTGGTGATACTCATGTACCACAGGATTACTGATGGAGAAGCGACTAACCTTTATGAGCGCAGCAGGGAGGATTTTGAGAAGGATCTCCTGTACCTGAAGGCAAACAATATTAAGGTAATTGATTTCAGTGAACTCGAGGCTGTGGTGTCAGGAGAGACTGACCTGACAACACATGCGGCAGTCATCACCTTTGATGATGGCGACCACTCCTGGTATACCATTGCGGCTCCCCTGCTTAAAAAATACAGGATGAAGGCCACTTTCTTCCTCTGGGCATCAAAAATGGGTATGGATTCCTTCCTTTCGTGGGATGAAGTGGATCTTATGAGCAGGTACTCCATGG
>SBFZ01000196.1 GCA_006227095.1 Bacteroidota bacterium
GCCTGGCTGTCCTGGCCGGTTTCGCTGCTTTCGTTTCAACAGCTGCTTCAGCAGCAGGGGTTTCGGCAATCTTTGCAGTTCCTGACGGCAATGATGTAACTGAACCCTTCTTCGCTTTTCTGCGACGGCGTACGCCAAAGGATCCTAAAATTATCTTTCCTCTTTTTGATTTCTTGTCACCTTTGCCCATATACTAGTCGGTTTAATTTGTGAATTCAAGGTTGCACAAACAACAAAAGTAGTAAAATTTAGTACTTTATTACCTGTTTCTGTTAATAAAAAGGATCTCACGGCAGGGGTGGTTAAAGGCTGTTTTATTAAATTTGCTGATATGGCGACCAGGAAGCTATGGATTTACTCTCCGGATGTCACTCCAAGGCTCGAGTATACAGCCGGTGTGATATTCAAAACCATTCTCGGAATCAATTATGAGATTACAACTGACCGGAGGAAGATAGGGAGCAGTCCGGCCATTATCTATTCTGCTGAAAAGGTCAGGGATCAGTTTGTAATGCGTCCGTCCGGATTGCTTTCTGCCAGCGGCATTGTTCAGACTGACCCCGGGATTGCTGAGGAAAACGGAATGCCTTTGCTGTTTCCTTCGGATGATGGCACCGTTCCCTTTGATCTCTTCTCAGCTGCCTTTTATATGCTTTCGAGGTATGAAGAGTATCTCCCTTTTTCACCTGATGCCCACGGCCGGTTTCCGGGATCAGGGTCAGTCTCCTTCCGTGGCGGGTTTTTAAGGATGCCGGTTGTGGAGATATGGGCAAGATACCTTGCAGTCGAACTTGTAAAACGATACCCCGTTTTAACAATCCGGCACAATGAATATCGTCCCCTGGTTACTGTTGATGTTGATCAGCCGTTTGCCTACCGCAGCCGCGGATTCCTCAGGAGCATGGGTGGCATCGTGAAGGGGCTGGCCGGTGTTGGTGCACGGCCAGCTGAACGTATCAGGACAATGTCAGGCAACATGGATGACCCGTATGACAGCTTCTCATACATTGAGGAAAAACTTTCATCATCCGGTGCTGAAGCTCTCTTTTTCTTTCCTACCGGAGACCAGGGTGAGTATGACCACAATCCACCCTGGCGTGATCATGATTACGGTGAGATCTTCCGTCGTTATGACAGCCTCTTCGGCAGCGGCCTGCATCCTTCTTACCGTTCTGCCGGACGTCCGAAAATTCTGAAGACCGAAGCAGACCGTTTCCATGCCATTACGGGACATTATCCGGAGAAGGCCCGCCAGCACTGGCTTCTGCTGACCCTGCCCGGAACCTACCAGGCCTATGAAGAGGCAGGAATCAGGTTTGACTATACCATGGGCTTCAATGATGAGCCCGGATTCAGGGCCGGAATAGCCCGTCCCTTCCCATTCTATGACCTCTCGGCCGAGAGAGAGACGGGGCTGACCATTGTGCCGTTCCAGGTGATGGACGGAACACTGAGACAATACATGCATCTGCAGCCGGATGCGGCCCTGGATGTGATAGGCTCACTGATAACGGAAACCCGAAGAGTGGGAGGTCTGTTCGTATCAATATGGCACAATACATCCCTTAACGAAGGAAATGGCTGGGAAGGGTGGAGAAGAGTCTTTGAGGAAACACTTGTTATGCAGAAGGGATGATTAACTACCTCAAGAATGATGAGATCAGCCGGGAGAGGTGGGATGCCTGCCTGATGGAGATCCCTGCTGTAAGGCCCTACGCCATGTCATGGTATCTTGATATCATGGCACCGGGCTGGGAAGCACTGGTGGACGATGATTACCTTTCTGTCTTTCCCCTGCCCATAAGGAGGAAATACGGGTTCAGTTACGTGGCAACACCCGTTTTCCTTCAGCAGCTTGGACTGTACACCGCTGACGGTGACAGGATTAAAATTGCCGGGGAGTTCATCTCATTCATGCCGGAATTCATCAGGCTGGTTGACCTCTGTATCGGCCAGGAAGCAGCCGTGCCCGGTTTCACCATGAGTCCGCGCTATAATTACGAACTTAAGCTCAGCGATCCATATGACAGGATATGGGTCAGCTACATGACCGACTGCAGGCGAAACATCAACATAGCCAGGCGCTATCCCCAGGAAATTGTTGAAGATGTGAAACCCGGTGAACTGATATCTCTTTACAGGAACCATACCGCCCGGAAGACCAGATCGATTGATGATCCGGCCTACCGCAGGCTGCATGCCCTGATGGAACACTGTACCGCCTCAGGCACAGGAAGAATACTGGGTGTGAGATCACCCAAAGGCAAACTTCTGTGGGGAATATTCGTGATTGAACTCTGCGGCCGCACCACCCTGCTTTTTACTGCCGGAAGCAGGAAGAGCCGTGAGCTCCGTACTTCCTATCTTGTAATTGACCATATAATACAGAGTCATGCAGGTACAGGTCAGATAATTGACTTTGCAGGTTCATCGGTTCCCTCAATAGCCATTTTCATGAGATCATTCGGGGGTGAGAAAAATACCTACTGGCGGCTTTACCGCAACACCCTTCCCTGGCCGCTGAGGCTGTTGAAATAATCAGACCTGAGTCTTACTGCCACGCCCTGCCATGCCCTGGCCTCTGAGGCTGTTGAAATAGTCAAACCTGAGTCTTACTGCAACGCCCGGCCATACCCTGGCCTCTGAGGCTGTTGAAATGATCAGAACAGAAGTTCAATCTCCTGGTCGTCTGATTCTGTCTGAACCAGTTTTCCGTTTTCACACCTCATGGTCCTGGCCGGAAATTTCTTTACAAGGGAATGCTTGTGGGTTGACATTACTACCGCCCTGCCCGTGCTGCTTATGCTTTTGAGAAGTATATGAATCTCTTCGGAAGTCTCCGGGTCAAGGTTGCCTGTGGGTTCGTCTGCAAGTATTATTTCCGGGTCATTCAGCAGCGCCCTGGCAATTACAACCCTCTGCTGTTCGCCTCCTGAGAGCTGATGAGGCATTTTGAATCCCTTGTTCTGAAGACTTACCTTTTCGAGTACTTCCCTTATGCGGTCTTCAATGGCAACCTTGCTGTTCCATCCGGTAGCCCTGAGTGCAAACTCCAGGTTCTCATGAACTGACCTGTCAGTGAGAAGCTGGAAGTCCTGGAAAACAATCCCCAGCTTTCTCCTCAGTTGCGGTATCTCCCTCTTTTTAATTGTCCGCAGGTTGAACCCGGCCACCCATCCCTCCCCGTCTGTAAGGGGAAGCTGTGCATTCAGTGTACGGATTAGTGATGTTTTGCCACTTCCAACCCGTCCTACAAGATATATAAATTCACCCTTTTCCACCTTCAGGTTCACATCACTGAGAACCAGGTGATCCTGCTGCAGGATCGAACAGCTTTTAAGTTCAATGATTGTATCCAGCGGAGTGCTTTCTTCCATTCGGAACGGTTTTTGTGCAAAATAAAAAAGAATTAACAATCAGCGGCATTACTGTTGATAAAATGAGGATTGAGGAGAATTTGGGGAGGTTATATAATTGTATTTTTACGGCTAATGAAACTGTGCCGGAAAATCATGGCAAAGTGTTGTTGATAAATAAATTACCTGAAGCAGAATGCTTCAGGCAAATTTCTATTTGAGAACTTCGGGAAAGGGTAAAGTTATGAACAGGAAGATACTGGCAGTCATTTTGATTTCACTGATCGGATCGGCTATGTCCTTGAAAGGGCAGGTTTCGTTCTCCGGTGAAGAGATGGCATCACTGCTTAACAACGGGTATGAGATGTTTGCAAAGGCCAAATATGCAACGGCCATAGGGCTGTTTGACAGGTGGCTTGAGACTGAAAAAACCGGGAACAGGCTGCAGAGGGCAGATGCGGAGTATCATGCCGCGCTGGCCTCAATGAGAATAATGGCTCCGGATGCCGAATACCGTATGCAGCGGTTCATCATCACCAACGGCGAAAGTCCCATGCTCAACCAGGCAAGGTTTGAGTCGGGGCGCTACTGTTACCAGCAGCGCAACTACTCATGTGCCATAGAGTGGTTCGAACAGACTGACCGTACCCTGCTGTCAGACAAGGAGCTTCCGGAATATCTCTTCAAGCTGGGATACTCGCATTACAGGAGGGGAGACACCAGGAGGGCGCAGATGCTCTTTTCCGAGCTTACTGACGTTGACACCGACTATACCTCTCCTGCCATCTATTACTATTCGGCAATAGCATATGAAAACGGATTCTACAGGACTGCACTCGAGGGGTTTGAACGGCTTGCCGGAGACGAGACCTTTGGCAGTATAGTCCCGTTTTACATTACCCAGATTTACTACATAGACAAGAATTATGACGGAATCCTGGAGATGGCTCCGGCGCTGATTGACCAGGCAGGCAAGACCCGTGAGACCGAACTGTACCGTTTCATTGGTGATGCCCATTTCCAGAAGGGGAATTACAGTGAAGCCATCCCCTATCTTGAGAAGTTCATCAGGGATACGAAGCTCAGTGACAGGAACGACAAGTATGAGCTCGCTTACAGCTACTACCAGACAGGAGCCATTGACAAGGCGACCAGGCTGTTCAATGAGGTTGTGGGGAGGAGTGACATCCTTACCCAGAATGCCTATTACATGCTTGGGTCATGCTACCTTAAGGCGAATGACAAGAAGAAGGCACAGATGGCTTTTTCAGCTGCCGCAGGGATGAATTATGATCCGGAGGTTCAGGAGGAGGCACTCTTCAATTTTGCCAAGCTGGCATATGAAAACTCCTATGCTCCATTTGGGGAAGGGATTGATGCATTGCATAACTATATCCGTTCCTACCCTAACTCTGAGAATGTTTCAGAGGCATATGACTACCTGATATCGGCCTACATGAGGCTTAAGAATTACCAGGCTGCCCTCAACTCGCTTGAGAAGATCAGCAGCAAGGATGACAGACTCAAGGCAGCCTACCAGAAGGTAGCCTATTACAGGGGTATTGAACAGTTTCGAAACAGGCAGTACGCCGATGCGGTCTCGCTGTTTGACAGGTCGCTCCTCTACAGGGAGATGAATGCAGACCTGCGTGCCAGGGCACTGTACTGGAGGGGTGAATCAAATTACCACCTCGGCAACAATGATGCTGCCGTAAGTGACTGGGAAAGTTTCAGAAAACTGCCAGGAGTATCAGCAATGCCTGAGTATGAGCTGATTGACTATAATATTGGTTATGTCTGGTACAATGCCGGTGAGTATGCCAAAGCACTTCCGTATTTCATGGCGTTCAGCAACAAGGCTGACAGCTACGGGAGGCCTGAAATGGCTGTTGATGCCCGTAACCGGATAGCTGACTGCTATTATATCAGGGCTGATTATCCTTCGGCAATATCCTACTATGACAAGGTAATTGACTACGGTAAGACAGATGCTGACTATGCCATGTTCCAGAAAGGTTTTGCGCAGGGACTGAACAATAATAACCAGGCCAAGATCACCACCCTCACCGGCCTTATCAGCAGGTATCCCAGGTCTGCCTATGTTCCGAATGCCCTTTTTGAACGGGGAAGGGCTTATGTGGCAGTTGATCAGCCCTCCAGGGGTGAGGCAGACTTCACGAATATCATAGCATGGTATACCGGAAGCCAGTTCGTGCCTCCTGCCATTGTGCAGCTGGGCCTGATCTATTACAATGCCGGAGAAAATGAGAAGGCAATTGCCCAGTTCAGGAAGGTGATTGAGAATTACAGGAACACCCCCGAGGCACGCAATGCTGTCAACGGCCTCCGGAATGCATATACCGATATGGACGATGTGGAGTCGTTCTTTGCCTATATGAAGAATGTAGAGGGACTGGGAGACATCGAAGCCTCAACCCGCGACTCAATGCTGTACATCTCAGGGGAGAACCAGTATATAAAGGGTAACTGCGAAAGGTCGTCCGAGATTTTCAGGAACTACCTTGGGGAGTTTCCGTCAGGCAGTTTTGCCACAAATGCAAGGTTCTACCTTGCCGACTGCCTTAACAGGTCAGGAAAGAGAGATGAAGCCCTTGAAATGTTCCTCCGGGTTGTCAGCGTGGGAAATAACCAGTTCATGGAGCAGTCATTGCTCGGAGCGGCATCCATAACCTACGGGAAGGGTGACTACCGGGGTGCATTCCCTCTCTATGAGCGGCTTGGCAGGGAGGCATCCAGTCCCGAGAACCGCATGTACGGATATCTTGGCATGATGCGTTCAGCAGCAGCAATGGAGGATGATGAAAGGGTCATCAGCTCGGCGGAGATGGTTCTTGGCTCCGACAAGCTTACGGAAGACCTGGCACGTGAAGCCACCTTCCTTACCGCAAAAGCCAACCAGAGACTTGGCAACAACGACGATGCACTGGATGATTACCGGAGAGTGGCACAGGAGGTTACCACAGCCTATGGCGCCGAATCAAAGTACCGCGTGGCCGAACTGTTATGGCTGTCAGGTGATGTAAACGGGGCAGAGGCAGAAGCAAACCAGTTTGTTGATATGAGTTCGCCACACGCCTACTGGACAGGAAAGACATTCCTTCTGCTGTCTGATATTGCAGTAAAGAAAGGAGATACATTCCAGGCTAAGGCAACCCTCCAGAGCCTGATTGACTATTACACCGTCACCAATGACGGGATAATTGATGAAGCCAGGGCAAAACTTGCGGCCATTACATCGGAACCGCAAGGTGGAACTGCCGCAGCAAACTGATATTCAGGGTATGAACATCAAGATGAAAAAGAAAATGAAAAGATATCAATATATTACTGCTGCAGCCCTGCTGCTCTCACTGGTGGCTACAGCCCAGACAGAAGAGGAGACCATAAAGAGAAGCGTCACTCTCTACAATCCGTACAAGCCTACGCTGAAGGAAGCAACCAAGAGGACCCTGCTTCCGCAGGAGAATGATACCACCGTAATAAATATCAGGTTCGACTATGATTTCACTCCCGGTTCATTCATGCCTGCGTATGAAGTTAGTCCGATCAAGTCGGCCGTATTGTCACCGGAACCGCTGGAGGTGCTGAAAAAGGGATATGTTAGCCTTGGCGTGGGGACATACCTGTCACCCTTCCTTGAAGTCAGTATTTCAAACGGAAGGTCAAACAAGCGGACAGTTGGGCTTTTTACCCGGACTTACGGTTCAGCTGGAAAAATAGAGCTGCAGAATGACAGGAGGGTTTATGCCGGGTTTCTTGATAACCAGGCCATTCTCTATGGAAAAAAATATTTCAGGCGAAGCCGTCTTGACGGCGATGTTGACTTCCGGCAGATGACCCGGCACGCCTATGGGTATAACCCGGATGTCACCGGGTATGACCCTGACAGGAAGGATATCAGGTCACTCTATTATGACGTCACCGCAAAAGCCAGGTACTTCACGATGGAACCTGATTCAAGTGACCTTAACTGGGATGCCTCAGTGAAGTACAATCTTTTTACCAGGCAGGGTGAGGGTCTCCAGCATAATCCGGGTCTGACGGTAAGTGCCGGAACAAACATGTTCGGACTGTATGCCGGCATGAATGCAGGGTACGACCTGTATCTCTTTTCCGGGGGACTTGATTACAAATCGAGGAACCTGCTGACCCTGGCACCGTATATCACTAAAGGAAATGAGGAGTGGCGGTTCCGTTTCGGTGCACAGGTTGCCGCAGATCTGAAAGAGAATCATGATCCCCTGGCAGGGGGTGTGAGGAAGCTCTACATGTTCTTTTATCCGGATGTCATGTTCACTTTCAGGATAGTGCCTGAGTTCCTCAGGTTCACAGCCTCCGTTGACGGCTGGCTTGACAATAACCAGGCCAGGAATGTCGCATACGCCAATCCTTTCATGCTGCCCGGTGACACCATATACAATCTCCGGAGTACAAGCAACAATCTGCGTGTCAAGGGAGGACTCTCAGGCTCATTCAATGTCACTTCGTCATATGCCGCTGACGTCAGTTACACTCTTTTCAGGGATATGCTGCTGTTCATGAATGATACTGTTGGTTTCGGGAACTGGTTTGTTCCCGTCTATTCTGACGGAAGTCTCTTCAGGGTACACGGTGAGGTAAATGTACCGGTGAACCGGCAGGTAACACTTTCATTTCTTGGCAACTGGTACGGATATAACCTGTCAGGGCAGGAACATGCATGGCATAAGCCGGAGTGGGACGGATCGGTAAAGGCTGCCTATAACCTGAGGAACAAGATCATCGCCTCGGCGGACCTTACCCTGACAGGTGACAGGTATGCCAGGGTGATGTCTCCTGAAGAGACTGTCAGGCTTCCTTTCCATCCCAACCTGAACATGGGCATAGAGTACAGGTATACACCGGAGATATCATTCTGGGTAAAATGCAACAATATTTCCTATAACCGCTATTTTGAATGGAACTGGTATCCTTCGAGAAACTTCATGCTCCTGGGCGGAATTTCATACAGCCTGTAATTCCCGGGAGGAAGGAAAAACTGTTCATAATTTTTTATGAATAACACCCTTTTCCTGAGGCAAAACCGGCATATTTCACTACCTTTGTGTGATTTTTTAACCAGCATATTATCAAAGCGTTAATACAGGATAACAATTACCATAAAATTGCATATATGACTAATGAGGAACTGAGGAAGAGGAGCAGGGAGCAGGATGAGTATTCAGCTGACAGTATCCAGGTACTTGAAGGATTGGAGGCAGTAAGGAAACGGCCCGCCATGTATATTGGTGATGTAGGTGTTCGCGGCCTGCATCATCTTGTTTATGAGGTTGTTGACAATTCCATTGACGAGGCCCTCGCCGGTTACTGTACACAGATCGATGTAACCATCAATGAAAATAACAGCATCACGGTAGTGGATAACGGCCGCGGCATACCCGTGGAGATGCATGAGAAGGAGAAACGTTCAGCACTTGAAGTGGTTATGACCGTACTCCATGCCGGCGGGAAATTTGACAAGGATACCTATAAGGTTTCAGGGGGTCTTCATGGTGTGGGTGTATCCTGTGTCAACGCACTGTCATCAAGGATGACTGTTGAGGTGATGAGGCAGGGGCGGAGATGGTCACAGACATATGAAAAAGGGAAGCCGCTGGCTCCTGTTGCCCCGATAGGTGACTCGGATGAGTCAGGTACAATAACCACTTTCATGCCTGACAGCACCATATTCCAGACCATAGAGTTCAAGTTTGATATCCTGGCTGCTAGGCTCCGTGAGCTGGCGTTCCTTAACAAAAATATCCTTCTTACACTCACTGACAGGCGTGAGACTGCAGAGAACGGCAACAGCGAGGAGCAGCACCATGTTACCGAGCAGTTCTTTTCGGAGCGTGGCCTGATTGAATTCGTTGATTATCTTGATGTCAATCGTGAAAAACTCATCGAAAAGGCTATTTACATCAATCATGACAGGGGTGATGTGCCTGTTGAGCTTGCACTGCAGTATAACACCTCCTTCTCTGAGAATGTCCATTCATATGTAAATAATATTAACACCATTGAAGGAGGCACTCATCTGGCTGGTTTCAGGAGGGGGCTGACAAGAACGCTGAAGAAATACGCTGAGGATTCAGGCCTTACCAGCAAGCTTAAGTTTGACATAAACGGTGATGACTTCCGTGAGGGTCTTACGGCGGTCATTTCAGTCAAGGTGGCAGAGCCGCAGTTTGAAGGTCAGACCAAGACCAAGCTCGGCAACTCGGAGGTTATGGGTGCAGTGGATATCGCAGTAAGCACGGCCCTCTCCAATTACCTTGAGGAAAATCCCAAGGATGCAAGGTCCATTGTGCAGAAGGTTATTCTGGCTGCCACGGCACGCCACGCGGCACGCAAGGCAAGGGAGCTTGTGCAGAGGAAGAATGTGCTTTCAGGTTCTGGCCTCCCGGGCAAGCTGGCTGACTGTGCCGACCGTGATCC
>SBFZ01000375.1 GCA_006227095.1 Bacteroidota bacterium
ACACCGTCAGTCAGCGGGATGAAAAACTCTGACGTATGAATCCTGAATGAAGCTGCACCCTCAACCTTGCCCTCAACAATCCTTATCTCAGACAGGTTGCACATCCGGATGATTACCGGATCAAACTCATTCCCGGTGGATCCCGGCGAAGCGCAGAGCACAAGAGATTCCTTCAGCGGTATATTCTTTTCTTTCCTTACTGCACGGACAGCACTGACTATCTCGCGCACAGTATCAAACCTCTGCAGCATCCCGGCTTCAAACGGGGCCGGGAGTGGCATCTGCTCAACCATTATGCTGCTGCCTTCAGGCCTTTCAGCCAGTCTCTGCCATATCTCCTCGGTGATGAAGGGCATAAAGGGATGGATAACCTTCATCAGCGTCTCAAATATTGAGAGGGTCTCACTGTGCGTTTTGCCGTCAATAGGTTTGCCGAAAGCAGGTTTGATGATCTCGAGGTACCAGCCTGAGAAATCATCCCAGAAGAGCTTGTAGACCTGCATAAGCGCATCGGATATCCGGTAGCGCACAAAACTGTCCTCAATATCAGCAAGTGACCTGTCAATGGTATTGCGCATCCACGTTACGGCTGCTGCCGATGCTGCCGGCTGTTCAACCGTTTCATCCGGTTTCCATGACATCACCAGGCGGAAGGCATTCCATATCTTGTTGGCGAAGTTTCGCCCCTGCTCCGGGAGACTGTCGTCATAAAGGAGGTCATTACCCGCCGGCGAGCAGAGAAGCATCCCTACCCTTACACCGTCAGCACCGTATTTCTCCATGAGGTCTATCGGGTCTGGGGAGTTGCCGAGCGACTTTGACATCTTCCGCTTCTGCTTGTCACGAACGAGGCCTGTGAGATAGACATCTCCGAAGGGCTCGCGTCCGCGGTACTCATATCCGGCAATGATCATCCTGGCTACCCAGAAGAAGAGGATCTCCGGCGCAGTCACAAGTACATTTGAAGGGTAGTAATATTTAATATCCTCGTTATCAGGGTGATTTATGCCGTCAAAACATGTCAGCGGCCACAACCACGATGAGAACCAGGTGTCAAGCACATCATCATCCTGGCGCAGGTCATTCAGGGTCAGATCCGGGTTCCCGGTGACCTCGCGTGCCTTCTCAAGTGCCTCGTTCTCCGTTTCGGCAACGACAAATTCGTTGTTGTTATAATACCATGCGGGAATGCGCTGGCCCCACCACAGCTGCCTGCTTATGCACCAGTCGCGCACATTCTCCATCCAGTGACGGTACACATTCCTGTATTTATCCGGAAAGAGCCTGACTGTGTCATTCATTACGGCATCAAGTGCCGGCTTTGAAATATCCTTCATGGACAGGAACCACTGCAGTGAGAGTTTGGGCTCGATGATTGCATGGGTACGTTCTGACCTTCCCATCTTGTTGATGTAATCCTCAACCTTAACCAGTGAACCGGTACGCTGCAGCTCCTCCTCGGCAAGTTTCCTCGCTTCGAAGCGATCCTTGCCGACGAACAGTCCGGCTACCTCTGCGATGGTGCCGTTGTCATTGAAGATATCGATACTCTGGAGGTTATACTTAAGGCCTATTTCATAATCGTTAATGTCATGTGCCGGGGTGATCTTGAGACACCCGGTGCCGAACTCCATGTCAACGTATTCGTCAAAGATGAAAGGGACCTCACGGCCGGTCATGGGCACAATGACTTTCTTGCCCTTCATGTGGGCATAGCGTTCGTCATTCGGGTTGGCGCAGACTGCAGTGTCACCAAGGATGGTCTCTGGCCTGGTGGTGGCAACCATTACGTACCCATCTTCCCCGGCAATTTTATAGCGAACGTAGTAGAGCTTTGACTTCTCCTCGGTATATATTACCTCCTCATCGGATACTGCCGTAAGCGCCTGCGGATCCCAGTTGACCATCCTCACGCCGCGGTAGATAAGCCCCTTGTTGTAAAGATCTACAAAGACCTTTATGACCGAACGGTACCGCTCATCATCCATGGTGAAGAGGGTGCGGTCCCAGTCGCACGAAGCTCCGAGTCTCTTGAGCTGCTCGAGGATGATCCCCCCGTGCTTGTGCGTCCACTCCCATGCATGATCAAGGAACTGCTCACGGGTGAGTGACCTCTTTTCAATCCCTTCACTGCGCAGCTTGGCAACAACCTTGGCTTCAGTGGCAATACTGGCATGGTCTGTCCCGGGCACCCAGCAGGCATTGAAACCGAGCATGCGGGCACGCCGGATAAGCACATCCTGTGTGGTGTTGTTGAGCATGTGACCCATATGGAGCACCCCCGTAACGTTGGGCGGAGGAATGATTATGGTGTAGGGTTCGCGGTTATCCGGTGTACTGCGGAAGAAACCCTTTTCCATCCAGTAACTGTACCATCTGCCTTCGGCGGAAGCGGGTTCATATTTTGAGGGAATATCGGTCATGGGATTTGCGATTTGCGATGTGCGATGTGAGATTTGCGATTTGCGAGTTGAGAGTTGAGAGTTGCGGTTTGGTATTTGGGATGTGCGATTTGGGATATTTGAGCGGACAAAATTAATATTTTGTCGCCATTATGGAAAAAGTGGATGGGCTAATGCTTAAAATCATGGTTCAGTTATATGAATTTGAATACATTTGGGGTCTTGAACAATCAGGGTTTTTAAAAACTTAACAGCCATGCCAAAGATCTCTGAAAAGGCCGGGAAGATGCCGGCATCACCCATCCGCAAACTTGTTCCCTATTCCGAGGAGGCAAAACGGAGGGGAGTAAAGGTTTATCACCTGAATATCGGCCAGCCTGACATCCACACGCCGGAACCGGCACTGCAGGCACTCAAGAATATGGACCTGAAGGTCATAGAATATACCCATTCGGCCGGTAATGAATCATACCGCCGCAAGCTGGCAGACAGTTACACGAAGATAGGGATAGAGATTGACCACACTGAGATCATTGTCACCACCGGCGGCTCTGAGGCGGTGCTGTTTGCATTCATGTCATGCCTCAATCCGGGCGAAGAGGTCATCACCTTTGAACCGTTCTATGCCAATTACAACGGTTTTGCAACCGCTGCCGGAGTGACAATCGTTCCCGTAAGGTCTTACATTGAGAACGATTTCGCCTTACCCCCCATCAGCGAGATCGAAAACAAGATCACCCCGAAGACAAAGGCAATCCTGATATGCAACCCCAATAACCCGACGGGTGCTCTATACTCCAGGGAGGAACTGATGCAGCTTCGTGACATTGTCAAGAAACATGACCTCTTCCTTTTCTCTGACGAGGTTTACAGGGAGTTCTGCTACGGTGCAGAGCATTTTTCAGCCATGCAGCTTGAGGGAATCCGCGATAATGTTGTCCTTCTCGATTCAGTCTCAAAGAGATACAGCATGTGCGGAGTACGCATAGGGGCCCTGATAACGCACAACAGGGAGGTGCTGGGTGCTGCCCTGAAATTCGGACAGGCAAGGCTCTGTCCGCCCGAGCTGGGACAGCTTGTGGCCGAAGCTGCCATAGAAACACCAAAGGAATACTTCACCCAGGTCTATGATGAATATATTGCCCGCCGCGACTTCATGGTCGATGCCCT
>SBFZ01000377.1 GCA_006227095.1 Bacteroidota bacterium
GTTATCTCCCTGATGCGCAAGGTAAGGGCAGGAATAGTATTCACCCATCTCCCGAATGACTATCACCCTGACCATCGTGCCACGGCTGCCATCGTTGAGGCTGCAGCCATGGTGGCCTCGCTGGACCCGGTACCTGTGCCGGAGAAACCGCTGGAGGTGACCCCCCTTCTTTACCATACCTCACCGCTGACCCTGAGTGATCCGCTTGGCTCGCAGCTCACACCGCCCCACTTCTTCGTTGATGTCACCGGGGTAGTGCAGACCAAGATAGAGATGCTGGGCAAGCATGTCTCACAGCTTGACCTCATGAAGCATATGCATAAGATAGATGATTTCTTCGGGTACGTACTGCAGGGAAACAAGGACTACGGAAAGATGGCCGGGGTGGAGTATGCCGAGCCATACTGGCAGCATCTTGGCGGTGGCTTCCAGAAAGACCCGCAGGTCCAGCGCGACCTGAATGAATTCATTGTAAAACTGTAACATACATAAGCATGAACCTGACCGAAAAGAAATACAGCAAGTTTGCGCTGGTGCGCGAAATGATGGAGACACCCGGCATCGTGAAGTCGTTCCGGCCCGAATCATCCATTCCCTTTATCCCGGCATTCAAAAAGAAAAAGGGACTCTTCCTGACGGGAGAAGGAAGCAGCAGGCTCTTCCCGGCAAAGCGGGCCATTTTTGCCAGCCTCAAAAAGGAGTTCCTGTTGCCGGTTCTCACCGAAGGATGCACCCAGGCCATGGATTACAACCTGAACGATTTCGTCGTTTTTGCCGCTTCCAACTCAGGTCAGACAAAAGAGGTGATTCGCCTCGTTGACAAACTGAAAAAGAAGAAGCATGACACCGTCTTCGGCCTGACCGCAAACAAAAATACGAAGCTGGAGGAGTTTGCCCATGCCGCCCATGTGCTGAAATGCGGGAAGGAGAATGCCGTTGCAGCCACAAAATCGGTTGTGGAACAGGGTCTCTTCTATGATTCGCTCCTGCGTAACCTCAGGGGCGAGAAGATGGCAGGGCTCCGGAAGGCGGCCTCACAGATGGAGGAGGTGCTTACCGCGAAGATTGATAAAAAAATCATCTCCATGATGCGTGATGCGGAGATGATATGGTTTGCCGGACGCGATAACGGCGTCGCTGCTGAGCTGGCCCTCAAGACCAACGAGATCACCAGAAAGAAGTCGGGGTTTCTCGAGGGAACCTTCGCCCTTCACGGAATTGAGGAGGTGATGAACAGGGGTGATGTCCTCATCTGGGTTGATCCTTTTGATCATGACCGCGACAAGTTCATGGAGTGCATCGTCAAGGGGGTGGGTGTGAATGTCATAGCCATTTCTGATGAAAAGACCGAATTCCCGACAATCGTCATCCCGAAAGGAGGAGATTACGCTGAGTACCTGCAGCTGGCAGCCGGATGGAACCTGCTGGTTGACACCGGGATTGCACTTAATATCGATCTGGACCATCCGGTAAGAGCCAGGAAGGTTGGGAATGAATATGTGGCTGATGCTCCGGCTGCTCATACTATGGGTAAAAAGTGAATCGCTGCCGGACGGCTCCTGACCGTCTGATTTATTTTCGCATCAGTGATCTATGACGTATATTTACGTTTGTATAAATTCCGTACCTGATTATGAGCAAGGTTAAAACTGTTGTCGGAATAGATATCGGAGGCACCAACACAGTCTATGGTTTTGTTGATCGTTCGGGAAAGATCCTGGCCGAAGACCAGGTCACAACCACCCATTATGATGAGCCGGAGGTATTTGTTGCTGCCCTGTATGAGAAGATGATGATCACCGCCCAGAAGGCGGGAAGGGATCTTGAGATCCTTGGTTATGGCATCGGTGCTCCCATGGGGAACATCAACAAGGGAACAATTGAGTATCCTGCCGATCTGCCATGGAAAGGGATCATCCCGCTGGCAGACATCTTTGCCCGCCACACCTCGTTGCCCGTCATTGTCACCAATGATGCCAATGCAGCTGCCGTGGGTGAAATGATCTATGGTGGCGCCCGCGATATGAAGAACTTCGTGGTCATCACCCTTGGTACCGGCCTGGGCAGCGGGTTTGTCGTTGACGGTAAGCTCATCTACGGCCATGACGGTTTTGCCGGCGAGATAGGCCACACATCCATCAGGCCGGGCCTCTCAAACCGCGACTGCGGATGCGGGCGCAAGGGATGCCTTGAAACTTATGTCTCGGCCAAAGGACTGAAACGCACCGTACTGAAGATCATGGCCGACAGGCTTGACGACAGTGAGCTCAGGAAACACAGCTTCGATGAGCTCGATTCAAAGATGATATATGAGGCGGCACGCCGGGGTGACCCGATAGCCCTCGAGGCCTTTGAGCACACAGGCGCCATGCTCGGCTTCAAGCTGTCAGATGTTGTGGCTCACACCAACCCTGAGGCCATCTTCCTCTTCGGCGGGCTGGCGCTGGCCAAGGAGCTGATCTTTGAACCGGCAAAAAGGCATATGGAGCAGAACCTGCTCTATATCTACCGTGACAAGGTGAAGCTGCTTCCGTCAGAGCTGAGCACGCAGAATGCGGCGGTCCTTGGCGCCAGCTCCCTGGTATGGTCAACGCTTGAAACCGCCTGAATGAGTAAGTATAACCTGCCTGAGATGATGAGCTATATCATAGGAGCGCTCTTTGTGGTGATAGTCTTCGCCATCGCCTATGCGTACCTTAAGCCTCACCGTCTTCATCACGCCAGGCCGCTCTCAACCCTCGCGCTGAAAGGCACATATCTTCTCTACCTCCTTGTGCTGCTGCTGCTGATCTATTTCGCCAGCCTCAGGGGCGGCGGTGTCAGCCAGGTGTTTGACGGCCCTGAATTCTTTGTATTCCTGGTGGTGCTCTTCGTACCGACGGCCGGCATCTTCTCGCGCAAAATAACCCGCTTCAGCGGAAAAAGAGTCAGGTACAACATCATCTTCAGCGTGGTCAATGTGGTCATGACCATCACCGTTTTGCTGCTTTACAGGTTCTGAATGACATCACACCATAAAAGATTAAATTTGTTGGAAATAAAAAAACTCCGGAACTATGATCAAGGAAAGATTTGTCTCCTACGTGGAGGAGAGCATAAAGAAGAACTGGGATATTGAGGCACTCTCGAACTACCGCGAGAAAGGGTTTACCTACCGTGAGATAGCCACCATGATGGTCAGGCAGCATATTGCCTTCCGTGAATATGGCATCAGCGAGGGTGATACTGTTGCCCTGCTCGGGAGGAACTCAGCCAGCTGGTGTGCCATGTACCTTGCCGTGGTGACATACGGCGCCGTGGTGGTGCCCATCCTTCCCGACTTCAAGCCTGACGACCTTCACAATATCATCAATCATTCTGACGCAAAGATCCTCTTTGCCGACGACAAGCTGTGGGAGACCCTTGAGCCGGAGAAGATACAGGGCATACAGTGCGTGAAAAGCCTTGACACCTTTGAGATACTGATGAGCCGGTCAGAGAAGATCACGGAGATATATAAGAATCTTGACGGAAAATTTGCGCAGGCTTATCCATCATTCGGCCCTGCAGACATAAAATTCTCTGATAT